>JBEKNX010000010.1:0-25298 GCA_049522375.1 Acidimicrobiales bacterium
GACCGTGATGAAAGCAATAATGCCGTCCCATTCGCTGAAGTACCCCGACGAGATCCTTGAGATCGGCGACCTCGCCATCCACGACGAGGAGGGCTATCCCGACGACCGGGGCGCGACCCGCGTCCTGCCCGGCTATTCTGAGGCGGCATTGGACGCGGCAGCCGCCACGACTGCCGCAGGAAGTGGTGCGCGATGATCCTCGTGACTGCCGTGATCAAACCTCATGCCCTCGACGCCGTCCGGGAGGCCCTGTCCCATGTGGGCATCGCCGGTATGACCATTTCGGAAGTGCAGGGCTTTGGCCGCCAGCGCGGTCACACCGAGGTTTACCGGGGCGCCGAGTACAAGGTCGAGTACGTGCCCAAGGTGAAAGTGGAGGTGCTCACCACGGCCGAAATGGCCGACGACGTCGTCGAGGCGATCGCCAAGTCAGCGCGGTCCGGCAAGATCGGCGACGGCAAGATCTGGACCACCAGTGTGGACAATGTGACCCGGATCCGCACCGGTGAGACCGGGCCGGGGGCCATCTAGACTTGGCTCCTATGACCCGTAGTAAAGGCGGTGCCGCAAGACGTGGGACCGGCCGCCCCCCTGTTAGCAGGGGGGCGGGCGCCCGCCGCGCCAGCCGCACGAGCTCGTTGCCGGCGGGGGAGGCTTCTGAGCCCGCCGCCCCGCCGGTGGAGCTGCCACCGCTCGGGATGGCGGTGGCATCTTCTTGGGGCTGGCGCATCATGGCCGTCGTCACTATGGTGGCTTTTGGCCTCTGCATCACGTTCTTCCTGGACGGCCATACCGTTTTCGGGGTTTTGTGGGTAGTGATAGCCGTGGCCTGGGCCTTTTTCACCAACAAGTTGAGGCTCCTCCACCTCGCCTGGGACCGGTCCTAGCCCTTCATAGCCGTTACCAGACGTCTTGGTCGCCGGCGTCGAGGTCAGCGCGTCGTAGTGGTCCCGGATGGACGGGGCACGGAGGCGGTGGGCACCGAGGTGGTGGTCGCCGACGGAGCTACCACGGAGATGGAGTCCGACGTCGGTAGCAGTTCTTCCCACGTGTTGCCGGGAGCGAGGGTGATCGTGGTCCCGTCGGCTTCGGTGAACGTTGCCGGTTGGGCCAGCGTGGGCCGGTCCCAGGTGCCCTTCAGCTCCACGCCGTTGCGGAACACCCACGCCTCTCCCGTGCCGGTCAGTCTCAGGTCCTGCTCGAGGGCGCCGGTGGCGTCCTCGACATAGGGGGTGGGGTACTCGACCACCCGCATTACAACCACGTCGGTAGCCGAGATCTGGACGTTGTCGCCCTGGATGGCTGGGCCCGTCCCTACTTGGCCCTCGGCAGCCGCCTGGCTTGGGGTGCGCGAGTAGTAGCGCACCCAGCGGCCTGTTTTGGCCTTCCATGTCCACGTGGTCACGTCCAGGGGGTAGAAGATGTTGACCGCGCTCACGGTCGTGCCCCCGGCCGGCAGGGGCCCGTACTTGAAGATCGGGGCCGGAGGCTGGCTGGGGTCGTCGAGGGTGGCCGCCGCCGCCCACAATGCGGCCGTGGACGTGAACAGGTTGTGAGGTTCGATGCGGGTGGGGTCGCGCTGGTAGGCGCCCGGCGCCTTGTTGGCCCCGACATCTTCGAGCAGCGACGTAGGCGAGTCGATTTCGTCCACCACGGGCTGGATGGCGCCGGAATAGGCGAACAGGACGTGGCCGAGGGGCTCCAGGATGACGGCGTCCACCAGGCGGCCCGAACGTACGGGCTCGATGCGGGGCGTTACGTGGCACTGGTAGACGGCGATGAACCTGGTTATCCCCCCCTCCACCGGTTCTTCGAAGACAATGTCCGTGGCGTCGAGGCCCCACTGGGGCCGGGCCTCGGGCAGGTTCTCGACCTTGACCGCCAGGGCGGCCCGCTGGGGCACGTGGCCGTCGCGCGGCGCCAGGCCGGTGAGCGGGCAAACCGGCACGTGGCGCGCCTTTGTGGTGGTGGTGGTCGTGCCGGCGGTAGTGGTCGTCGTCGTCGCTAAGGACGAGGACGTGGTCGGCAGGGATATGGCGGGCTTCTTCGAGTGGCCGCAACCGCTCACCAGAGCCAGGGTGGCCGAGGCAGCGAGGACGGCGGCCACCCGGCGCCCGCCCGGTGAGGCTCTCATCGCCCTCCAACGCTACTGGGCGGGCCCGCTATGCAAGCGGTATACCCGGCGACGGGGCCGGTCCGGGGCGGCGGCAGAGGGCCTAAGCGCGCTGGCCTTGGCGGCGCACGGCCTCAGCGGCGGCAGCGATCGCCTCCGGGTCGCCCAGCCAGCGGCCGCCCGTGTGGAGGGGCCGAAGGCCCTTGTCGAGCTCGTAGACGATCGGCACCCCGGTGGGGATCTCGAGCTTGGCGATGTCCTCGCCGGTCATCTGGTCGAGGTGCTTGATCAGAGCTCGCAGGCTGTTGCCGTGCGCCGCCACCAGCACGACTTGGCCGGCGAGCAGGGCGGGGGCGATGGCGTCGTACCAGTAGGGGACCATGCGCACCACGACGTCGGCGAGGCACTCCGTGCTGGGCACCACCCCGGGCACGTAGCGGGGGTCGGTCGACACGTCAAAGGACGAACCGGGCTCCAACGGCGGCGGCGGCACGTCGTAGCTGCGACGCCACAGCCGGAACTGCTCGTCGCCGTACCGGTCGCGTGTCTCCGCCTTGTCCAGGCCCGTCAAACCCCCGTAGTGGCGCTCGTTGAGGCGCCAGTGCCGGTGCACGGGCACCCAGAGCCGTGCTGTCTCCTCCTGGAGGATATTGAGGGTACGGATGGCGCGGGTGAGCACCGACGTAAAGGCGACGTCGGGCAGCAGGCCTTCGCTGGCCAGGAGACGGCCGGCCTGGCGCGCCTCCTCCTCGCCGGTGGGGGAAAGATCGACGTCCCACCACCCGGTGAAGCGGTTCTCGAGGTTCCAGAGGCTCTGGCCGTGACGGGCCAGTACAAGAGTGGGCATGCTCTGGAGCCTAGGTCGCCGCTGCCGAGCGCTCGAAGCGGCTGGCTCAGTCCAACTTTCTTGATAGGACCACGCTCAAGTTTGCTATGATGAGTACCAAGGGAGCCGAAAGAGCGGCCCAGAAAGCGTGTAACCACAATCAGGGCTGGAGCCTCCTGGGGCCCAGCTTGCTCCAAGGAGGATGTATCCATGGCAAAGGCTGTCGGTATCGACCTCGGTACCACCAACTCAGTAGTCGCCGTCCTCGAAGGCGGGGAGCCTACCGTCATCGCCAATGCCGAGGGAGCCCGCACGACCCCCTCGGTCGTCGGCTTTTCGAAGTCGGGCGAAGTCCTGGTCGGAGAGGTCGCCAAACGCCAGGCGATCACCAACCCGGACCGGACCATTCGTTCCGTGAAGCGCCACATGGGCGACAACGCGTGGCATGTCAACATCGACTCCAAGAGCTACTCGCCCCAGGAGATCTCCGCTCGCATCCTGCAGAAGTTGAAGCGGGACGCGGAGAGCTACCTCGGGACCACCGTCACCCAGGCCGTCATCACCGTCCCCGCCTACTTCGACGATGCCCAGCGCACCGCCACCAAGGAAGCGGGACAGATCGCCGGTCTCGAGGTCCTGCGCATCATAAATGAGCCCACGGCGGCCGCCTTAGCTTATGGCCTGGACAAGGAGGGCGCGGAGCAGACCATCCTCGTTTTCGACCTCGGCGGCGGCACGTTCGACGTGTCCGCGCTCGAGATCAGCGAGGGCATCTTCCAGGTCAAGTCCACCAGCGGCAATACCCACCTGGGCGGCGACGACTGGGACCAGCGGGTGGTCGACTGGCTCGTGAAGACGTTCAAGGACACCGAGGGCGTGGACCTCTCGAAGGACCGGATGGCGTTGCAGCGGCTGCAGGAAGCGGCTGAGAAGGCAAAGGTCGAGCTCTCCGCCGTGCAGGAGACCAACATAAACCTCCCCTTCATAACGGCCACCAGCGAGGGCCCCAAGCACCTGGACGTCAAGTTGACCCGGGCCAAGTTCCAGGAAATGACGGCCGACCTCGTGGAGGCCTGTCGGGGACCGTTCGACCAGGCGGTAAAGGACGCCGGGCTCTCCAAGGACCAGATCGACCACATCGTCCTCGTCGGCGGGGCTACCCGTATGCCGGCCATCCAGGAGCTCGTGCGCAGCCTCACCGGCAAGGAGCCCCACAAGGGAGTTAATCCTGACGAAGTCGTGGCCGTAGGCGCCGCCATCCAGGCTGGCGTCCTCAAGGGCGAGGTGAAGGACATCCTCCTGCTCGATGTGACGCCCCTTTCGCTCGGCATCGAGACCAAGGGCGGCGTGATGACGAAGTTGATCGAGCGCAACACGACCATCCCCACGAAGAAGAGCGAGGTCTTCACCACGGCGGAGGACATGCAGCCGTCCGTTCAGGTCCATGTGCTCCAAGGCGAGCGGGAAATGGCCATGTACAACAAGACCTTGGGCAAGTTCGAGCTCGTGGACCTGCCCCCGGCGCCGCGGGGCATACCCCAGATCGAGGTGACCTTCGACATCGACGCCAACGGCATCGTGCACGTCTCGGCCCGCGACCGGGCCACGGGCAAAGAGCAATCGATGACCATCACCGGCCAGTCGTCGCTGGCCAAGGACGAGATCGACCGCATGGTCCATGACGCCGAAGCCCATGCCGCCGACGACCGCCGCCGGCGAGAAGAAGCCGAGATCCGCAACAACGCCGACTCGCTCGTCTACCAGACCGAGAAGATGCTGCGTGACCAGGCCAGTTCGGTGAGCGGCGCCGAAAAGGAGACCGTCGAGTCCGACCTGAAGGCCCTGAAGACCGCCCTGAGCGGCACCGACCTCGATGCCATAAAGAGCGCCACGGAGCGCCTGGCGGTCGACGTGCAGGAGCTCGGCAAGAAGCTCTACGAGAGCGCCGCGGCCACGGCCTCGGCCAATGCCGGCACCGCCGCGGGCGACGGCGGCTATCCCGGGGCCACCGGCAGCAATGGCGCGTCCGACGAAGAGGTAGTCGACGCCGAGATCGTCGACGAGGAAGGCCAGGCCTGATGAGGGACGAGTTCGAAGAGGACGCGGGCGAGCCGACCGGCCCGGTGGCGCCGGACGGCTCGCCCGCCGTTACCCCCGGGGCGGTCGCCGGCGCGCCTGTCGACGTTATGTCGGGCGACCAGTCTGCGGGCGGGCAGTCTGCGGGCGGGCAGTCTGCGGGCGGGCAGGCCAGCCTGGCCGACGTTGCCCGCCAGCGCGACGAGTACCTTGACACGCTGCGCCGGGTGCAAGCTGATTTCGACAACTACCGCAAACGGGTCGAGCGCCAGCAACGGGAGATGGCCGACAATGCCGCCACCTCTTTGGTAAAAAAGCTACTGCTGGTCCTGGACACGGCCGAGCTGGCCCTCGCCCATGGGGGCGGGGAGGACGTCAAGCAGGTCGAGGCCGCCCTGTTCGATGTCCTGTCCAAAGAAGGGCTTGAGCGCATAGTGCCCGAGGGGCAGACGTTCGACCCCGAAGTCCACGATGCGGTGGCGCACGAGCCCGTGGAGGGCGCGGCGGCGCCCGCCCTGCCCGAAGTGAGCGAAGTGCTGCGAGCCGGGTACCGCTGGAAGGGCCGGGTCGTGCGCCCCGCCATGGTAAAAGTCAGGGGTTGAGGCCGTGGCGGTCCAGCGCGAGTGGCTCGAGAAGGATTACTACAAGGTCCTCGGGGTTCAGAAGAACGCCTCAGACAAAGATGTCGCGCGCGCTTACCGCAAGCTGGCCAAGCAGTACCACCCTGACGCCAACCCCGGGTCAGAGGAGCGTTTCAAGGAGATCTCCGCCGCCTACGAGGTCATCGGCGACCACGCCAAGCGCAAGGAGTACGACGAAGTACGCACCATGAGCGAGCACGGCTTTGCCGGCAACCCGTTTGCCGGGGCGGGCGCCGGTCAAGCCGGTGGGGCGGGGTTCTCCAACTTCCGGGTGGACGACCTGGGCGACCTGTTGGGCAACATCTTCGGGCGCGGCGGCGGCCGGCGCGGGCGGACGGGCGGGGCCGCGGTGAGCCCCCAGCGGGGCCAGGACATCGAAGCTGAACTGCACCTGTCGTTCCCGGACGCCGTGAAGGGCGCCACCACGACGGTCAATGTGACTTCGGAGGTCCCGTGCTCGACGTGCGGCGGTTCGGGTGCGGCGCCGGGCAGCGCGCCCACCGTTTGCCAGGTCTGTGGCGGCCGCGGCGTCGTCAACGAGAACCAAGGTATGTTCTCCTTCAGCCATCCCTGCGTGGCGTGCGGCGGGACAGGCATGAGGATCGAGGTGCCGTGCCCGGCTTGCGCCGGCCACGGCACTGAAAAGCGCGCCCGGCAGGTAAAGGTGCGGATCCCGCCCGGGGTCGAGAACGGTCAGAGGATCAGGGTCCCCAACCGGGGAGGTGCGGGCCGTTACGGGGGCGCGCCCGGTGACCTCTTTGTCGTCGTGCGCATCGCCGCTCACCCCGTCTTTAGCCAGAAGGGCAAGGACCTCACCATAAAGGTCCCGGTGACCTTCGCCGAAGCCGCCCTGGGCACGACCGTTTCGGTGCCGACGCTCAATGGCAAGCCCGTCACCCTCAAGGTGCCTCCGGGCACACGCTCGGGGAAGGTCTTTCGCGTCGCCGGCCAGGGTGTCCCCGGGCCCGGGAAGGCAGGCGACCTTCTGGTCACCTTTGAAGTGGAGGTCCCAGCCAAGTTGACCGCGGACGAGAAGAGGGCGGTCGAAGCTCTCGCCCGGGCCTCGGCCAGTGAGGGTCAAAAGCTGCGGGAAAGATTGGGAGCTGAGACCGAATGAAGCGCGAAGCCACGCCCAAGAACCAGTCGATGGCCGTCTATGTGATCTCGGTCGCGGCCGAGCTGGCCGGCGTCCACCCCCAGACGTTGCGCATCTACGAGCGCAAAGGGCTGCTCGGCCCGGCGCGGACGCTGGGTGGCAGCCGGCGCTACAGCGACATGGACATCGAGCTGCTGCGGCGCATCCAGGAGCTGACGGCGGCCGGGCTCAACCTGGAGGGCGTCAGGCGCGTGATCGAGCTCGAGACAGAAGTGGCGCGCCTGCAACAAGAAGTTGCCGAGGCCAGGGCGGAGGCCCAGGCGGCGGTCGAGCAGGTCCACCGACAGTACCGGCGTGACCTGGTGCCGCTGGACATGAGCCCGGTGCGCTGGTTCCCGTCGCGCTGAGGATTTGTCCGCCGCCGGCCTTTTTTGCAGATAGGCAGTTTTATAGATAGGAGGCGAGTGCATTGGCGCTCGACGCGAACCGCTGGACCCAAAAAACTCAGGAAGCCTTCAGTGCCGCGGTAGCCGACGCGCGGCGGCGCAACAACCCCGAGGTCACACCCGACCATTTCCTTCTCGCCCTCCTGGGCCAGGAGGGGACGGCGGTGCTGCCGGTTCTGGCCCGGGCGGGGGCGGCTGACCTCCCGTTGCGCAACCGGGTGGAGGAGGCGCTTTCCAAGTTGCCCCACAGCTACGGTGGCGCCGGCCCCGAGCTGTCCCGGGAGTCCCGCGACGTGCTCGAGCAGGCCGAGCGCGAGCGCGACGCCCTGGGCGACGAGTACCTGTCGGTCGAGCACATCCTGTTGGCCCTGGCCGCCCGGACCGGGGCCTCGCACGACGAGCTGCTGGCCGCCATGCGCGAGGTGCGGGGCAGTCACCGGGTGACGAGCCAGAACCCCGAAGAGACGTACCAGGCGTTGGAGAAATACGGGCGCGACCTCACGGCCGAAGCCCGGCGGGGGAAGCTCGACCCCGTGATCGGGCGCGACGAGGAGATCCGGCGCGTGGTGCAGGTCCTATCTCGTCGTACAAAGAACAACCCGGTGCTCATCGGTGAGCCCGGTGTGGGCAAGACGGCGATCGTGGAGGGGTTGGCCCGGCGTATCGTCGAGGGCGACGTACCCGAAAGCCTGCGCGGCAAGCGGCTGCTGGCGCTGGACCTGGGCGCCATGGTGGCCGGTGCCAAGTACCGGGGCGAGTTCGAGGAACGCCTGAAGGCGGTCCTGAAGGAGATTTCCGACGCCGGCGGCGAGGTCATCACTTTTATCGACGAACTGCACACCATCGTCGGGGCCGGGGCGGCCGAAGGGGCCATGGACGCCGGCAACATGATAAAGCCCATGCTGGCCCGGGGCGAGCTGCGCATGATCGGGGCGACGACCCTGGACGAGTACCGCAAGCACATAGAAAAAGATGCTGCCCTGGAGAGGCGTTTCCAGCCTGTCTATGTGGGCCAGCCGTCGGTCGAGGACACCATCGCCATATTGCGGGGCCTGAAGGAACGCTACGAGGTCCACCACGGGGTGCGGATCATGGACTCGGCCCTGGTGGCGGCGGCCGTACTGTCCGACCGCTACATAACGGGGCGGTTCCTGCCCGACAAGGCGATCGACCTGGTGGACGAGGCCGCCAGCCGCTTGCGGATCGAGATCGACTCCATGCCCACCGAGATCGACGTGGTCGAGCGGCGCATCCGCCAGCTCGAGATCGAGCGCGTCGCCCTGGCCAAGGAGACCGACGACGCCTCACGCGAGCGCCTGGCCCGGCTCGACGAAGAGCTGGCCAACCTGCGCGAATCGGCCGACGGGATGAAAGGTCACTGGCAGGCGGAAAAGGACGCCATCACCGCCATAAACGCGCTGAAGGAAGAGCTCGAGGCCCTGCGGGGGGAGGCTGAACGCTGCGAGCGCAACGGGGAACTGGCGCAGGCGTCCGAGATCCGTTACGGGCGGATCCCCGACCTCTCCCGCCGGGTCGACGAAGCCACTAAGCACCTAGAAGAGCTCCAGGCCGGCCAGAAGATGCTCAAGCAGGAGGTGGACGACGAAGACGTGGCCGAGGTGGTCGCCAAATGGACCGGGGTACCGGTAAGCCGGCTCCTGGAAGGCGAAGTGGCCAAGCTCGTCAAAATGGAAGACGTCCTCCACGAACGCGTCGTCGGCCAGGACGAGGCCGTCAAGGCGGTGGCCAACGCCATCCGGCGTTCGCGCAGTGGGCTGTCGGACCCGGACAGACCGATCGGCAGCTTCTTGTTCCTGGGCCCGACCGGCGTGGGGAAGACCGAACTGGCGAGGTCATTGGCGGACTTCTTGTTCGACGACGAGAGGGCCATGGTGCGCATCGACATGTCCGAGTACATGGAGAAGCACTCGGTGGCCCGGCTCGTCGGCGCCCCGCCGGGCTATGTCGGCTACGAGCAGGGCGGCCAGTTGACCGAGGCCGTGCGCCGGCGCCCCTACTCGGTGGTGCTGCTCGACGAGATCGAAAAGGCCCACCCCGACGTGTTCAATGTGCTCTTGCAGGTACTGGACGACGGCCGCCTGACCGACGGCCAGGGCCGGACGGTGAATTTCACCAACACCGTGCTCATCATGACGTCCAACTACCGGGGGGACCTGCGGGACGCCTTCAAGCCGGAGTTCTTGAACCGAGTCGACGAGATCGTCGAGTTCCGGCCGCTGGCCAAGGCCGACATCGCCATGATCGTGGGCATACAGCTGCGCGACCTGGACAAGCGCTTGGCGGCGCGGCGCCTCAGCCTGGTGGTGACCGATGCCGCCAGGGCGTGGCTGGCGCACACAGGCTACGACCCGGTGTACGGGGCTCGTCCGCTGAAGCGGCTCATACAGCGGGCCATCGGGGACCCCCTGGCGCTGGCCTTGCTGGAGGGCAAGTACGGCGACGGGGACACGGTCACCGTCGACGCTGTCCCCGGTCCGGACGGGTCTGCCGGCCCCGAAGGGGCGGCGCCCGGAGCCCTGGTCCTGCGCTGAGGTCGTCGTGCGGTGTCTTGGTAAAGGTAGACCTTCGTCCCGGGCCGAGGCCGGCGGCCGGTACATCGAGCCGGTCCGCTGCTAGTCGGGGCGGCTCTGGCAGGCCGTGCACAGCCCCAGAATGGCGAAGTGGTGAGGGTCGATGGAGAACCCGAGCTTGGCTTTGACCGACTCCGCCAAGCCCCTGAAAAGCTCGTCCGGTGCCTCTAGGGTCGCTCCGCACGCCTCGCAGATGAAGTGGCCGTGGGCTAGGGAAGCCAGCTGGTAGGTGGCCGGGCCGTGCCCGAGGTGGGAGTGGACGATGACCCCTAGTTGCTGGAGATCCTCCAGGTTGCGGTAGATGGTGGAGATGTGCACCTCGGGCGCCCGTGCCTGTACCGCCCCGGCCAGTTCCTCGGCACTGCGGTGCTCGCCCGCTTCGAAGAGCACCTCCAACAAGGTCCGCCGAGACTCCGTCACCCTCCCGCCGCGGGCCCGCACCAGCCGCAGCACGTCCTCTACCGAGGCGGCGGCCCCTGCGGTCCGCGGACCAGGTGGGGCCAGTGGCTTGCTCACAAGACCAACACGATACGACCACCCGGGCCGCCGCGCCCGGATGTCCTATCGCGTACAGCTCGCATTTGTGTTACCGTGGTGCGGCCCGCAGAGGTGCATGGCTGTGCGGGACCGGTCGGACGGGAGGTACAGAAATTGGGCACCCAGACGGCCAGGCGGCCGATGAGCGCGAAGGAGATGCTCCGTACCTCTTTCGCCGCCCTCACCCACCAGGAGCGTGCCCGCGTCGTGGCCATGTTCGGTTCGATACTGGCCCTGCACGCTCTGGGGTTCTTCATCTTTGTGGCCTTCGTGGTGCCCGCCCACTACAAGGGGCTCGGGATCGGCGTGAGCGTCCTGGCCTACACGCTCGGCCTGCGCCACGCCTTCGACGCCGACCACATCTCGGCCATCGACAACACCACCCGCAAGTTCATGAACGACCACCGGGGCACCGACAAGCCGCGGCCGCTGGCCTACGGGTACTTCTTCTCCCTCGGCCACTCCAGCGTCGTGGTAGCCATCGGCGTCGGCATCATCGTGGCCGAAAAGACGGTGTTCTCGGCCGTCTCGAACAGCAACTCGGGCCTCGAGCAGTTCGGCGGGATCTTCGGCACCATCGTCTCGGCCAGCTTCCTGTTCCTCATCGGCCTGCTCAACCTGGTCGTCCTGGCCGGGATAGCCAAGGTCTTCCGCTCGATGCGCCGGGGCGAGTACGACGAGGCCGAGCTGGAACGCCAGCTCGAGAACCGCGGTTTCTTCTATCGTTTCCTGGGCCGCTGGTTGAAGGCGATAACCAAGGAATGGCACATGTACCCCGTCGGGGTCGTCTTCGGGATGGGGTTCGACACGGCCACCGAAGTGGCCCTGCTGGCGACGACCGCACTGTACGCCTCCCGCCATGTCCCGTGGTACGCCATCATCGGCCTGCCCGTCCTGTTCACTGCGGGCATGACCCTTATGGACACCATTGACGGGCTGTTCATGAACCTGGCGTACGGCTGGGCCTTTTTCAACCCCGTGCGTAAGGTTTATTACAACCTGGCCATCACCGGGCTGTCGGTGGCCATTTGCTTCTTCATCGGGGGCGTAGAGACGCTGGGCCTGCTCCCGGCCGAGGTCCACGGCCTCAGCAAGCACCACGGCTTTTGGGGCTTCATGTACAACTTCAACATCAACACTGCCGGCTTCGTGATCGTGGGCATGTTCCTCGTCACCTGGGCCGGGGCCATGCTCATCTGGCGCTATGCCAACGTCGAGGAGCACTGGGGCGGTCACCTGAAGGCGGCGTCCGAGGTCGAAGCCTGAGCCCTCGGGCGTGAGGTACGGTGGCGGCGTGCCCGCCACCCTCCTGCTCGGCACCCAATGGGGTGACGAGGGAAAAGGAAAGCTGACCGACCTGCTGGCCAAGGACATGCAGGTCGTCGTCCGCTACCAGGGAGGCCACAACGCCGGCCACCGGGTCGTTGTCGACGGCGAAGCGTTCGCGCTCCAGCTGCTCCCGAGCGGCGTCCTGTACCCCTACATCACGCCGGTGATCGGTAACGGCGTGGTGGTGGAGCCCAAGGTACTGCTGGACGAGATCGACGCCCTCCAAGCCCGGGGGGTCGACTGCTCACGCCTGGTCATATCCGGCAGCGCCCACCTGGTGATGCCCTACCACCAGGAGATAGACGCTCTAACCGAGCGCTACCTGGGCAAGAACCGGCTGGGGACGACCAAGCGAGGCATCGGCCCTGCCTACGCGGACAAGGCCGCCCGCATCGGCCTGCGGGCCCAAGACCTGCTCGACCCGAAGATCTTCCGCCAGAAGCTCGACGTCGTCTTGAAAGAGAAGAACCTCATCCTGGCCAAGATCTACAACCGCCTGGCCCTGTCGGCAGAAGACATCGCCAAGCGCTACCTGGAGGAGTACGCCCCTCGCCTGGCCCCCCACATCGGTGACTCCGTGGGCCTGGTGCACGACACGCTGGCGGCCGGCGGCGGCGTGCTCCTGGAAGGCGCGCAGGCGACGTTCCTCGACGTCGACCACGGCACGTACCCCTTCGTCACGTCCTCCAACCCGGTGGCCGGGGGGGCGTGCACGGGCGCCGGTATCGGGCCCCGCTACATCAGCCGGGTGGTGGGTATCGCCAAGGCCTACGTGACCCGGGTCGGTGCCGGGCCGTTCCCGACCGAAGTCTCCGGCGAGGTGGGCGACACCCTGGTACAACGGGGCAAGGAGTTCGGCACCAACACCGGTCGCCGCCGCCGGCCGGGCTGGTTCGACGCCGTCATGATGCGCCACGCCGTGCGGCTCAATTCCCTCGACGAGCTGGCCATCACGAAGCTCGACGTACTGGACTCGTTCGAGACCCTGAAGGTTTGCGTCGCCTACGAGGCTGCCGGTGTACGCCACGAGCACCTGCCCTGGCACCAGTCGGTGCTCCACGAGGTGCACCCCATCTACGAGGAGTTACCCGGCTGGGGCACCGACACCTCCGGCGTCGACAACCGGGAGGCCCTGCCCCGGGAGGCCCGTGCCTACCTCGAGTTCCTGTCCGCCCAATCCGGCGTGCCCATCAGCTATGTCGGTGTCGGCCCCGGGCGCGACCAGATAATTCGTTTCGCCTGACGATGAGGGTTCGCCTGACGATGAGGGCCACACGTCGATGACGGTGTGCGTCGTATGAGGGTGTGCGTCGTGGGCAGCGGTGGGCGCGAGCACGCCTTGGCCGCGGCGTTGTCGGCGACGGCCGAGGTGGTGGTGGCCCCGGGGAACCCGGGCATGATCGGCCTCGAGCGCACCGACGTGGCCCCCGAGCGCATCGAGGCCGACCTGTGGGTCATCGGGCCCGAGCAGCCGATGGTGGACGGGCTGGCCGACCGCGTCCGGGGCCGGGGCGGCCTGGTTTTCGGCCCCGGTGCGGACGGCGCCCGCTTGGAGGGGTCCAAGGTCTGGATGAAGGGAGTCCTAACGGCGGCCAGGGTCCCTACGGCTGAGTCGCGCGTCTTCGACGAGCTTGAACCGGCCCTGCGCTACCTGCGGGCGACGCCCGGTCCCTGGGCCGTAAAGACGGACGGGCTCGCTGCCGGTAAAGGTGTCCTGGTCACCGGCTCCCGGGAAGAAGCGAGGCGGGACGTGGAGGCGAAGCTCTCCGGCCGGGCCTTCGGAGACGCCGGGCGGCGGGTCCTGATCGAGGAGGTGCTTTCCGGCCAGGAGATCTCGGTCATCGCCGTGTGCGACGGACGGCGGGCCTACCCGCTTGACTGCGCTCAGGACTACAAGCGCGTCGGGGCTGGTGGCACCGGGCCTAACACCGGGGGCATGGGCGCTTACTCGCCGGTGCCTTTCGCTTCCTCCGAGATCGTGGGCCAGGTGATGGAGCGCGCCATCCTGCCGACCCTGCACGCCCTGTCCAAGCGGAGCATCAACTACCGCGGCGCCCTGTACGCCGGGGTCATGCTCACTGAGGACGGCCCCAAGATCCTGGAGTTCAACGTCCGCTTCGGTGACCCAGAGACCCAGGTGCTGTTGCCACGTTGGGACGGCGACGTCACGGCCACTCTGGCCGCCGCCGCCTCGGGCGCGCTTACGGACGACCACGCGGCCAGGTTTTCCTCGCCCGCCGCCGTGTGCGTGGTGCTGGCCACCCCCGGTTACCCGGACAAGCCTGAGACGGGAGCGCGCATCGAGGGCCTCGACGAGGCCCGGGAGGTGCCCGGAGCGCGCGTTTACGCCGCCGGTGTGGCGACGGGCCCCGAGGGCGGGCTGGTGACGGCGGGCGGTCGCGTCCTCAACGTGGTGGGCACCGGAGGGGACCTGGCCGGCGCGCGCCGGCTTGCTTACCAGGCCGCCGCTATGGTTCGTTGGCCGGGGATGGTCAGCCGTCCCGACATTGCCGACCTCGCCGGGAGCACTGCATGAAGGTCGCCGTACTGATGGGTTCAGCCAGTGACAAGGACAAGATGGCGCCGGCGTCGGAAATGCTGGCCCAACTCGGGGTCGAGGCCGTCGTGGAGGTCATGTCGGCCCACCGCACGCCCGAGGTGGTGGCCGGTTTTGCCGCCCGGGCCAGGGAAATGGGCTATGGCGTCGTAATCTGCGGCGCGGGTATGGCGGCCCATCTGGCGGGAGCCGTGGCGGCCCGCACCACGCTGCCCGTAATCGGCGTGCCCCTGTCCGGTTCGCCGCTGTCGGGTGTGGACGCTCTGTACGCCACCGTCCAGATGCCAAGGGGGTTCCCGGTCGCCACGGTGGCCATCGACGGCGCCGCCAATGCTGCCTTGCTGGCGGCTGAGATCCTGGCCGTTCACGACAGGGCCGTGGCCGAGCGTCTGGCTGCCTACCGGGCCGGTTTCGCCCACCGCTGATCACGGGTCGGCCAGAAAGCCATCTCGGCGGCAGGCGGCGCGGGCCTGGGCGGCCACTGGTCCTGTCGCCTTGGCTTCGGCCGCGCACCATCTTCGGGCGTCCGTGCCGCAGTGACGGTTGACGACCCCGCCGGTGGAGCTGGCGAACGTGATGGTCACGCAGGGCCCCTTCGGGCTGGCGCCACCACCGCCGGTGAACTGCCAGATGCCCAGCCCGGCGCCGATCAGAACCAGTGCCGCCGCCACCGCCCACCCGGCTCGCCGCTCTGAGCGGGCCAACGGCAAAGCCTCGTGCTGGCGGTAGTTGGGAGGCATGGCGGGAGTTTAGGGCGGCCCCCAGGACGGTCCTCGGGCACGGTGGTCTGCGGCCAAGCGGGGCCACTACGGTCCACTACGGTGTGGCGTGTAGGAGGCAGGCGATGAAACACATCTACTCGGGCAAGGTCCGCGACGTCTACGAGGTGGACGAGGACCGGCTGCTCCTGGTCACCTCGGACCGGATCTCGGCCTTCGACGTGATAATGGGCCAGCCCGTGCCGGGCAAGGGCCGGGCCCTCACCGCCATCACGGCCTTTTGGGCCGGGGAACTCTCCAAGGTGGCCCCGTCGCACCTGCTCGAAGTGGGTGTGCCAACCGGCGTGGACGTCGAGGTCGCCGGCCTCGCCCCCTCCTTTGCCGAGGGGCGGACCATGCTGGTCCGGCGGGCGCAGATGCTACCCATGGAGTGCATCGTCCGTGGGTACCTTTCCGGTTCGGCCTGGGCCGAGTACAAACGGTCGGGGACGATGCACGGCAGCCCCCTGCCCGAGGGGATGCTCCAGTCCCAGCCATTGCCCGAACCTGTTTTCACCCCTTCGACCAAGGCCACGGCGGGCCATGACGAGAACATCTCCTTCGACCAAGCCGCCGTCCTGGTGGGCGACAAATTGGCGTCGGCGGCACGGGAGATCTGCGTCGAGGCCTACCGGGCCGGGGCCGCTCGCGCCGCTGAGAGGGGCATCATCATCGCCGACACGAAGTTCGAGCTGGGCTTGATCGACGGGGAGCTGGCCATATGCGATGAGGTGCTGACGCCGGACTCGTCGCGTTTTTGGCCGGTGGAGCAATGGCGACCGGGCAGTGCCCCGCCGTCGTTCGACAAGCAGCCGCTGCGGGACTGGCTCGAGGAGAGCGGTTGGGACAAGCGACCCCCGCCCCCCGCCCTGCCGCCCGAAGTCGTGGAGGCGACGCGCGCTAGGTACATAGGGGCTTACGAACTGTTGAGCGGGTTGAGCTTCGCCCGCTGGCCGGGCAGAGACACCGGGCCCGGCTCCCGTCCCAGTGCCGAGCCTTAGGCGGGGCGGCGACTGATGGCCATCTTCGAAGCCATGGTGGAGGTGCAGTTGCGCCCTGGCATTTCCGACCCTCAGGGTGCCACCATCGAAAGGGCACTGCCGGCGCTCGGTTTCGCCGGGGTGAGCGGGGTGCGGGCCGGCAAGGCCTTTCGCCTGCAAGTGGAGGCGTGCGACGAGAGCGAAGCGCGCCGGGCGGTACAGGAGCTGTGTTCCCGCCTGCTGGCCAACCCGGTTATCGAGGACACCACGGTGTCCATCACCGCGAAGGCCCCCTGACCCCCAAGCCCGATGGCCCAAACCCGGTCGGGTGGTCCCGACCAGAGGTATCGTTGGCCCGGTGGCACAGCGAGCGGGCGTGGTGGTCTTCCCCGGTACCAACTGTGAGCACGACGTGGCCGAGGCGTTCCAGCGCCTGGGCGCGTCGGCCGACCTCGTCTGGCATGGCGCCACGGCTCTGGCCGCTTACGACGTGGTGGTGTTGCCGGGCGGTTTCGCCCACGGCGACTACCTGCGCCCCGGCGCCATAGCCCGGTTCTCCCCCGTCATGAGCGCCGTAGCCGAGTTCGCCGCCGCCGGTGGCCCGGTGGTGGGGATCTGCAACGGCTTCCAGGTGCTCACCGAAGCTCATCTCCTGCCCGGCGCGTTGCAGAAGAACAGGGGCCTTACCTTCCTTTGCCAGCCGACCGAGCTGGAGGTGGCCAGCGACCGCTCAGTGCTCACCGCTGGGATCGAAGTGGGCCGGCGCCTACGGTTACCGGTCAACCATTTCGAGGGCAACTACACCGCCCCCCCCGACGTGCTCGACGCCCTGGAGGGGGACGGCCGGGTCGTCCTGCGCTACGCAGCCAACCCCAATGGCTCGGCCCACGACATAGCCGGGGTGTGCAACGAGACCGGCAACGTCGTCGGGCTCATGCCCCACCCGGAGCGGGCGAGCAGCGACCTGCTCGGCTCGACCGACGGCCTGGTGCTCCTCGGCGCTCTTCTCGCCTCTGCCGGCGTGCGCGCCGACCTGGCCGGCGCACCGGTATAAACCGGCGGCCGCGGGAACATGCGGACCGGGAACGCCGGCATGGGCCCGGAACTGCACCGCCGCCTCGGCCTGACCGACGAGGAGGCCGCCTCCATAGAGCGGCTCCTGGGGCGCCGGGCCAACCATCTCGAACTGGCCATGTACGCAGTCATGTGGAGCGAGCACTGCTCCTACAAGTCGTCCCGACGTCACCTGCGCCGCTTGCCCACCGAAGGCCCTGAAGTCCTAGTAGGGCCGGGAGAAAACGCCGGCGTCATCGACGCCGGTGACGGCGTGGCGGTGGCCATCCGCATCGAGAGCCATAACCACCCGTCCGCCATCGAGCCCTACCAGGGGGCCGCCACCGGGGTCGGAGGGATCATCCGTGACATCTTCACCATGGGGGCCCGCCCCGTCGCCCTCATGGACCCTCTGCGGTTCGGGCCCCCCAGTGACGCCCGCAACCGCTGGGTAGCCACCGGGGTGGTGAGCGGGATCTCCGGCTACGGCAATGCCGTCGGCGTGCCCACCGTGGGGGGCGAGCTGGAGTTCGCCGACTGTTATGCGGGTAACCCGCTCGTCAACGTGCTGTGCTGCGGGCTACTGCCCAAGGACCGTCTGGTCCTCGGGCGGGCCGGGGGCGAGGGCAACCTGGCTGTCCTGCTCGGTTCGACGACCGGGCGGGACGGTATCGGCGGCGTCAGCGTGCTGGCATCGGCCGCCTTCACCGATGACGTCGAAGCCGAGGCCGCCAAGCGCCCCAACGTGCAGGTAGGCGACCCCTATGAGGAGAAGCGGCTGATCGAGGCGACATTGGAGCTCCTGGACAAGCACCTCGTGTTCGGTATCCAGGACCTGGGAGGGGCCGGGCTCACGTGCGCCACCAGTGAGACGGCCTCCCGGGGCGGCGTGGGCATGGACGTCGACGTCGATGCGGTGCCCTTGCGCGAGCCCGGGCTCGAGCCTTTCGAGATCATGACGAGCGAGAGCCAGGAACGGATGCTGGCCATCGTCGCCCCCGCCGACCTCGATGCCGTGACCGAGGTGTGCCGGCGCTGGGAGGTGCGCGCCACCGTAGTCGGACGGGTCACGGCCACGGGGCGCCTGCGCATCTTGAAAGGCTGGGACGGGGAGGTGCTGGCCGATGTGCCTGCTTCCAGCCTGCACGAGAACGCGCCCAGTTATGACCGGCCCATGCTGCGCCCGGCCTGGCTCGACGAGCGTGCCGCCGACGACCCGGCCCGCCTGAGGGCGCCGGCGACCTCGGCTGAGCTGGCCGAGGACCTCCTCGCGCTGCTGGCCGACCCCGCCTGGGCCTTCCGCCAGTACGACCACCAGCTTTTCCTCAATACGGTGGTCGCCCCGGGGGCCGACGCCGCCGTGCTGCGCCTCTCCGCTCCGGGCGCGCGGCCGTCGCCCGGCGCCGAGGTGCGCGGTATGGCGCTATCGACCGACGGCAGCCCACGGTGGTGCGCCCTCGACCCCCGGGCCGGCGCCCGGCTGGTCGTGGCCGAGTCCGCCCTTAACGTCGCCTGCGCCGGTGCCCGCCCGGTGGCCCTGGTCAACTGCCTCAATTTCGGCAACCCGGAGCACCCCGAAGTGATGTGGCAGCTCTCCGAGGCCATCGACGGGATGGCCGAGGCCTGCACCGCTCTCGGCATCCCTGTCGTGGGGGGCAACGTGAGCCTTTACAACGAGAGCAACGGCACCGATATCGACCCGACGCCGGTGGTCGGGATGCTCGGGCTCATCGACCGCCTGCGGCCCGGTGTACCGGTACCGGCCTTTGTGCCCGGCAGCCGGGTGGTGCTCCTCGGCCCGACCGGGGCCGGTGCCGTCTCGCTGGCTGGCAGCCGATGGGCGGCCGAGCGCCGCGGCCACCTGGGCGGACATCTGCCGGTGCTCGACCTTCAGCTCCACGCCCGGCTGCTGGCTTTGGTGGCCGAACTGGTGGACGAACGGCTGGTGGACGGCGTCCACGACCTCTCAGACGGCGGGCTCGGGGTGGCCCTGGCGGAAATGATGGTGAAAAGTGCGACCGGGTGCCGCATAAGCGGGGTAACGGGCCACGTCGAGCTCTTCGGCGAAGGCCCCTCCAGGGTGCTGGTGAGCGTCCCGCCGGCCCGGCTGGCCCACGTGCGGGAGGCGAGCAAGCAGGCAGCGGTGCCGGCCATGGACCTCGGCGTGGGCGGCGGCGATGCGCTCGTCATCGACGGGCTCCTCGAGCTCAGCCTCACCGACGCCCTCTTATCGTGGCAGGGCGCCCTTCCCGCCCTGTTCTCGGCCCGCTAGAAGCTAGACGACCCCTCCCAAGTTGCTAGGCGAACAGGGACCGCCACTCGAAGGGACCGGGGGGCGGGACGTCAGGATCTCCTCGCAGCTCGCCGCTGATGCGCTGGGCGTCCAGGGCGATGGCCGCCGTCTCCGGCGGCACCTCGGGGGCCCGGGCGGCCAGGAGGGCGCGGTGATAGAGCTCAGCTGTGCCGGCCCCGCCGGGGCCGGCAGGTCCGTTCGCGCCTTCATGGCCAGGGAGGGTGGCCCGCGCCGTCCAGGCATCGACCTCATCGGCCACTCCCAACAGGAGCTGGCGGAGCGGCTCGCCCAGGCTCGCCGGAGGGGACCAACCCTGCGGCGCGTCAGCCAGTGCCCGGGCTATGCCGCGGGCCGGGCGTTCGACCAGGTTCAGGGCCTTGGTGGCGGCCAGTAGCCTCTCCACCGGCGGGCGGTCCCGTTTCCCGGCCGGGTGCCAGCGCAGCGCCGTGGCGGTACGGTTGACGGCCTGGTCGGCCGCCGCCCCCTCGGCGCTCAGCCGGCGCGCCGGCCCGAGATGGGCGGACAGGTCTCGGCCCGGCGTCCCGAGGTCGTCTGCCACCTGGCGCAACAGGTCGGCCAGCGCGCCGCCGAAGGCCCGCACCGCCGCCCGGGAGTCGTCGAGGCGGGTGGGCGGCACCACTACCAGGTTCACCAGGATCCCGGCCCCGGCCCCGATGGCGGTGTCCACGACCCTGTCCAGCGCGTAGCCCCCGGTCGAGGCGCCCAGCACCAGCACGAGCAGGGCGCTGACGGGGACCTGGACCGAGCCTTGCTGGCCCAGGCGCAGGGCCTGGCCGGCCAGGATGGAGACGAACACCACCAGCGCGATCGACCAGGCGTGGATCCCGGCCAGGCGGGCGAAACCGAAGGCGACGAGGACGCCCACCACCACCCCCAGCACCCGCTGCAAGCCCCGCGAGACGGACTCCCACACGGTCACCTGCACGGTGAGCAGGGCGGCCAGCGGGGCGAAGACAGGGATGTTGTTGTTGAGGACGTCGGCGGCTATGAACCAGGACAGCCCGGCGGCCAGAGCAGTCTTGCCCGCTTGCCGGGCCGGGTCGCCCAGCCAGCCGAGCGCTCCTGGCAGGCGGCCCCGCCAGCCCCGGCCGCTCAGTCCAGGAGCCTGTCGCGCAGGGCTGCCAGCGCCCCGTCGGGGACGTGCAGGTCGCCCCGCCCCACCCCGACGCTGAGATCCGGCTTGTAGGAGCCGTGGTGGTCCGAACCGCCCGTGATGGCCAGACCGGCGTGTGCTGCCATCACCGCCAGGCAGGCCCGCTCGTCCCGGTTGTAGCGCCCGTAGATGGCCTCGAGGCCGGCCAGGCCGGCTTCGGCCAGCTCGCGCACCGTGCTTTCGAGCTCGGCCGGCGGCAGGCCCAGAGACAATGGATGAGCCAGGACGGGCAGCGCCTCCGACTCGAGGGCCAGCTCGATGGCCACCGTCGGCTCCAGGCGTTCCTTTTCCAGATAGGCCGGCCGCCCCTTGGCCAGGTACCGGTCAAAGGCGTCCTGGACCGAGCTGGCCAGGCCCTTGCGCACCAGGATGGCGGCGACATGCGGGCGACCGGCGCCGCTGCCCCCCGCTTCGGCCTCGAGCTCTTCCCGGCTCACCGGCAGCCCGAGCTCGGCCAGGCGCGCCACCAGCCGTTCGTTGCGGGCGTCACGGGCGACCTGAAGGCGGACGAGCTCGTCCTGCAGGGGGCCTTCGCCCGGCTCCAGGAAGTACACCAGCATGTGCATGGTCCCAGCGTGCTGGCAGGAGATCTCGGTCCCGGCGACCAGCTCGATGCCCGCCGCGACCGCCCTTTTACGAGCCGGGAGGACGCCGTCCTGGCGGTCGTGATCAGTGAGGGCCAGAGCCGAAAGCCCGGCCTTGACGGCCAGGTCGACCACCTCTTCGGGCCTGTCGCTGCCGTCGGAGACGGTCGAGTGGACGTGCAGGTCGATCATCGCCTCCACGTTAACGCCACCGGTCCTCCATCTCGCCGGTGGGTCGGCGGCACGTGCGAGAATGGACAGGTGAGCGGCCCGGTGGAGCACTCGAGCCCCAGAGAAGCCTGCGGGGTGTTCGGGATATACGCTCCGGGGCGCAGCGTCGCCCCCATCGTTTTCGACGGCCTTTACGCCCTCCAGCACCGGGGGCAGGAGTCGGCGGGCATGGCGGTGAGCGACGGTTCCACCCTGATGGTCATCAAAGACATGGGCCTGGTGACTCAGGTGTTCAACGACTACAAGGTGGCCGGGCTGTCCGGCCACCTGGCCATCGGCCACACCCGCTACTCGACCACAGGCTCATCTTCGTGGCATAACGCCCAGCCCATGTACCGCCAGGCCGGCGGTACCGAGTTCGCCGTGGGCCACAATGGCAACCTCACCAACACCGACGAGCTGGCCGCTTCGATGGCCATGCTGCCGGGCATGGCGACCAGCGATTCCGACTTGATCGCCGAGCTCATCGCCCGTGAGCTCGACCGCTCCGCCCACGCTCCGAGCCGCGCCGGGCCCTTGGTGGATGCCCTGGTGCGCGTGCTGCCCGGTATGCGGGGCGCCTTCTCCCTGGTCCTGGCCGAGCGGTCGCAGCTGGTAGGGGTGCGCGACCCCAACGGCTTCCGCCCTCTGTGCCTGGGCAAGCTCGACGACGGATGGGTCCTCGCCTCGGAATCGCCCGCGCTCGACATAACGGGCGCTCATTTCGTGCGCGAGGTCGAGCCCGGCGAGGTGCTGGTCATCAGCGCCGACGGCTGCCGGAGCTTCCGCCCCTGGCCGGCCGAACGCGTCCAGCCCACGCTGTGCCTGTTCGAGTTCGTCTACCTGGCCCGGCCCGACAGCCGCTTGTACGGCCAGGAGCTGCACGGCGCCCGGGTGCGCATGGGGGAGCTGCTGGCCGAGCAGGCCCCCGTAGCCGCGGACATCGTCGTCGGCGTACCTGACTCGGGGATGCCGGCCGCCGAAGGCTACAGCCGGCGCAGCGGCATCCCTTACGGCCATGGCCTGGTGAAAAACCGGTACATCGGCCGCACCTTCATCAACCCCGACGCGGGCCAGCGCGCTCTGGGCGTGCGGCGCAAGCTGAACCCCCTGAAAGAAGCGATCTCGGCCAAGCGGCTCATCGTGGTGGACGATTCGATCGTCCGGGGCACCACGACGCGGGCCATGGTGGCCATGTTGCGGGAGGCAGGCGCCCGGGAGATCCACCTGCGCATCTCTTCACCGCCCTACCGCTGGCCGTGCTTCTACGGTTTGGACACAGGGGCCCGCACCGAGCTGGTGGCGGCCGATCTCGAAGTAGGGGAGATCTGCGACTACATCGGCGCCGACAGCCTCGCCTACCTGTCCCTGGACGCCTTGAAAAGGGCGACCGGCGTCCCTGGCGCCGGTTTTTGCGATGCCTGTCTCACCGGCAACTACCCCGTGCCCGTCTCCTCCCGCCTTTCCAAGACGGTGCTCGAACAGCCCCCGCCCGCCCGCACGGGAGCGGGGCGTTGACGTGCCCAACGAAGCACCGCTGACCTACGCTGCCGCCGGGGTCGACATCGACGCCGGCGAGCGGGCCGTGCGCTTGATGCGGCCTTTGGTGGCCAGCACCACCCGGGCCGAGGTGATAGGCGGCATCGGGAGTTTCGGCGGTCTTTTCGCCCTGCCCGCCGGGTACCGCGAGCCGGTGCTGGTGGCTTCGACGGACGGCGTGGGGACGAAGCTGGCCGTGGCCATTGCCGCCGGGCGCCTCGGGACCATCGGCGTTGACCTGGTGGCCATGTGCGTCGACGACCTCGTCTGCCAGGGAGCCGAGCCTCTGTTCCTGCTGGACTACCAGTTGTGGGGGCGCCTCGACCCCGAGGCCGTGGCGGTCGTCATGTCCGGGGTGGCCGAAGGGTGCCGCCAGGCAGGCTGTGCCATCCTGGGAGGAGAGCTGGCCGAGCACCCGGGACAGCTACCGGCGGGCGAAATGGACCTGGCCGGTTTTGCCGTCGGCGTGGTCGACAGGGACCGCCTTGTCGGCCCGGGCGGCCCCGACCCGGCCCGGCCGGGAGACGTGCTCGTGGGCATCCATTCCGGGGGGCTGCGCTGCAATGGCTATTCCCTCGTCCGTGCCGCCCTGCTGGGCCGGGCGGGCCGGCGCCTGGACGACGAAGCCTGGCCCGGTGCCGGCCACGGCCTGGCGGACGAGCTGCTGCGGCCGTCGCTGATCTATGCCCCAGCCGTGCTCGCCCTAGTACGCCGCTGCCACGTGCGCGCCGTGGCTCACATAACCGGGGGAGGCTTACCGGGCAACCTGCCTCGAGCTCTTCCACCCGACCTGGACGCCGTGCTGGTGCCCGGCAGCTGGCCCGTGCCCCGCATCTTCGCCGAAGTGCAATCGGCCGCCGGCGCCGACGACGACGAGATGGGAAGGACCTTCAACATGGGCCTGGGGATGGTCGTCGCCGTCGCTCCCGACCAGGCCGCAGAGGCTCTGGCCGTGCTCGACGAACATGGTTTAGCCGCCGGGACCGTGGGTAGGGTAACCAGTGGCGGGGGCCGCTGTTACTTCGCGGCGCGGTAGTCCCCAGTTCGGTCCTCCGGTTCTCCACAGGTCGTCCACAGGCGGGGGAAAACTACGTCAGTGGCGCCAGTCACCAAGGGCGCCCGGTGCCCGTGCCCACCAACGCGCCCCCAGGCGCCACGCCGCCATTTCTGGGCTGAGCTGTCTTGGGGGCCCGGGGGCGACGGTCCCCAGGGCATGTTCGACGGCGATGGTGATCGCCTCGAGCTCGACCGCTGACGGCCGGGAGGCCAGGTCGGTCAACTTGAGCTCGATGCGCACCACGACGTTGGTGCCTGGCCCGTCGGTCACGCTCAGCGTTCCCTCACAGCGGTACGTTGCCGTGCTTGCGGGGGGGAGCGTCCTGGCGCTTGCTGGCCAGCATTTCCAGGGCTTGGTGCAGGACGCGGCGGGTACTGGCCGGCTCGATAACGTCGTCTATATAACCGCGCTCGGCCGCCAGGTAAGGGTTGGCGTTGGCTTCCTTGTACGCCTCGACCAGTTCGTGCCGGCGCTCGGGAGGCGCTCCGGTGAGCTCCGAGCCGTAAAGCAGGTCCACGGCACTTTCCGGACCGATGACAGCCAGCTCGGCGCCCGGCCACGCATAGGCGAGGTCAGCGCCAAGCGATTTGGAGCCCATGATCACATAGGCCGCACCGTAAGCCCTGCGCACGATCACTTGGATTTTGGGCACGGTCGCCTCGCAGTAGGCATAAAGGAGCTTCGCGCCGCGTCGGGCCATGCCGCCATGCTCCTGGTCCGTCCCCGGCATAAAGCCGGGGACGTCGACAAAAGTGACCACCGGGATGTTGAAGCAATCGCACGTGCGCACAAAACGCGCCCCTTTTTCGGTGGCGTCGATGTCCAGCACGCCGGCCAGCACTTGAGGCTGGTTGGCTACCACGCCTACGACCCGGCCCCCGATACGCCCGAAGCCGCACACCAGGTTCAACGCCCACAATGCGTGGTACTCAAAAAACTCGCCCCCGTCCAGTACGGCGCGGAGCAGGTCCTTCATGTCGTGCGGTTGCTGAGAAGACGCAGGCACCAGTTCCGCCAGGCCCGGAACGGGGCGCAGCGGGTCGTCGTTCGTGGCCACGATCGGCGGCGTCGAGGCATTGTTCGGTGGTAAGTAACCGAGCAACCGGCGGACCCGGTCAAGGCAAGATCTTTCGTCCGGGGCCACGAAGCAGGCCACGCCCGATTTGGTGGCGTGGGTAAGGGCTCCCCCCAGCTCCTCCAGTGTAACGTCTTCCCCGGTCACCGTTTTTACCACGTCGGGGCCAGTAATGAACATCTGCGACGTGCCCTGGACCATGAACACGAAATCCGTTATGGCCGGGCTGTACACGGCCCCTCCGGCGCAACTGCCCATGATCACGCTGATCTGGGGCACCACACCAGAGGCGGCTACATTGCGCCTGAAAATCCCGCCGTAGTAATGCAGGGCGACGACGCCCTCCTGGACGCGGGCGCCTCC
>JBEKNX010000011.1:0-25127 GCA_049522375.1 Acidimicrobiales bacterium
AGCGCAAGGTGGTGGAGGCGATGTTGATGGCCGCGCCCTTGAAGTCCTGGACCGACAGGACCGACTGCAACGGGTCGAGCACCTTGTAGAAAATGATGAAGTCGATGGCGATGGCGGCGTTGTCTTTGGTGATCGCCGTCTGGTGGGGGATCTCCAGGTACTGTTCGCGTAGGTCCACCCATGCGATGCGGTCGGTCACCGGGTTGATGATGGTGAGGCCGGGGCCGCGGGCCCCGATGGCGCGGCCCAAACGGAACAGGACCACTCTCTGGTACTCCCGCACGATCTTGATGGAAACGGCCGCCAGGATTATCAACCCGACGATCACGATGGCGACTATGACCAGTATGGCGGTGGTCACGGCTACTCCTTTTCTTGGTTGGTCAAGCCCAAAGCGTCAGGGCCGGGGATGTCGCCGGCCTCTGACCACACCAGCAGCCGCACGCCCTCCACGCTCACGACGTGGACCGGAGCGCCGGCAGGCAAGGGACCGCTCACGGACCGCGCCGTCCAGGTCTCGTTGTTGACCCGTGCTATGCCGGTCGGGGCCAACGCGGTAAGGGCCACGCCATCGGAGCCAGGAAGGGCGGCCGTGCCCCGAGGCGCGAACGTGGCGCGCCGGTAGGCGACGGCGGGGAGCACCAGAGCCGCCGCCGGTACCGCCCCGAGGAAAGCGAGCGCGGCGAACACCCACGCGGCCGGGGACCGCCAGGTCCCGGCCGAGACGGCGACGGCCCAGGCGGCGGCCAGCACCAGGATGGGAAGAGGGACGAACCATCCGTGGCCACCGGCGTGGATGCCGAGCACGATCACGCCCAGGACAGCCAGAGCCAGCACGGCGCCGACCATCCAAGGCAACGCGCCCGGAGCAAGCAGGGAGACAACTAGTACCGCCACCGCCAGCGAAGCAAAGGCGGACGCCACCGCGGTGACGAAAATACGGCGGGCGACGGCCATATGGCGCAGGTCGGCCAGGGTGGGGTCTGCGGCCCGCGGCACGGCGGCCGAGGTGACCGCAGACGCCCTGTCATCGAACTTGCCTGCGGGAGAATGGGACCGGAAGTTTGCGTCGGTCATGTTTACAGGCTCCTCTTGGTAGCGCGCACCAGCCTACCCCCAAGCGGGCGCCGGGCGTCGTTCGGGGCCGAGCCGGCTACTGCCGGTGGTGCACCGTCACCCAGCTCGTTCCCTGCTCGGTCCGCAAAAGGCGGTGCGGCGTACCTGCCGGTAGCCAAACCCAGTCCCCCGGGCCAAGCTCGAGGACGTCATCGTCTACCTCGAGGCGGGCCGACCCGCTCACGACGAGCGCCCACTCGTCGTCCGGCTGCAGGTAGTCGACCGGGGCTTCCAGCTCACCGCTGAGCACTTGCCGGACCTCCAAGCCTCCGGCGCCCAAGAGCTGGAACAGGACCTCGCCTCGGACCGGCGACGACTTCCCGGGCCGTAGCGTCCCATGCCTCGCCGCTGTCACCGGGACCGGTCCGTGCCGTCGCTGCCCATTTCACTTGCAGTTTGCCCGCTGGCGCCAGCGGGCAGACTGCAAGTGAGTGGCCTGGACCGAGATCCGGGTAGCGCCCGGAGGTCCGTACCGCGGCGCGCCGACCCGCGGCCGTGCCCGCTTAGACTTCTCCCCGGCGAAGCCCACGGCAAAGGAGCCCGAGATGACCATCGCGGTAGGGGACAACATCCCAGACGTCCAGCTGAAGCTGATCGGAACGTTTTCCAGCGAGCAGGTGAGCTCGGCCGAGGTGCTGGGCAAAGGCCGCGTCGTGCTCTTCGGAGTGCCTGCCGCCTTCAGTCCGACGTGTTCGGACGTGCACCTGCCGGGTTTCGTCGTGCATGCCGAGGACCTACGCGCCCGGGGAGTCGACCGCATTTTCTGCGTATCGGTCAATGACCACTACGTCATGGCTGCCTGGGGTCGCTCCCAGGGGACAGGGGACAAGGTGTCGCTGTTGGCCGATGGCAACGGTGAGCTCGCTCGCGCCATGGGACTTGACATCGACATGTCGGGAAGCGGTATGGGCACCCGCAGCCGGCGTTACGCCGCCGTTTTGGACGAGGGGGTCGTCACCCATCTGGCGCTCGAAGAGCGTACCGGTCTGGAGGTCAGCACGGCAGAAGCGGTGCTGTCCGCGCTGAGCTGACCACCGATTGGTGACGTTCCCCGGGGGCACGGCCCGCCAGGCGCGGTGCACGAAAAGATGTGCGCTACCCACCACTGTGCGTGCCATATGTTCGTCTTGGGAAAGCGCCCACTTTGTCACCACGGCCGCCGGGCCTGATATCTGGCCCCGAGGCCCGGGGTACCCGCTTAGCCCTCCCGGCAAGGGTAAATAAATAGCTGTGAGCTCAGCCCTGTCGCCGTTGCCGTACTCCTTCCGTCGATACGGTGGTCGCGCCACCAGAACGGTATAGGGCCGCCACTGCCCGTAGCATTCCGAGCGTTCCGGTGGCCGCCCGGCCGTGGCATGGGTATCGTGCCAATTCAAGGCCGTAATTGGCCGTCATTGGACAGTTTGCCACGAGCTCCATCTACGGGCACCCAACGTTGTTCTCTGGGCGAAGAGGTGCAATTTCTTTGAACGAGTTCCAGACTCCACCAGCTGAGGGCCACCCCGGGCCCTACCCTGGCGCGATGCCGTCCGGGGCCGCGGCTTCAGGACCGCTGCCGGCCGAGAGCCCGGGCGGTGCACCGCCGCCGGACGAGCCCGGTATTTCAGCAATTTTGGGGGGGGCCGGTCCTGGCGTGGCCAGCGTTGGCCGGGAGGCCGGAGGTGTCGGTCCCGGGCCCGGGGAAACTAGCGCGGCCCGGGTGGTCGAAGCGACCACGGGGAGCCACGCCGGTTTTCGCCAGGACATCGACGGGGCGCTCGGTGAGTTGCCCAGCCTCCTTGCCCGTTCCGCCACCGGTCTCGAGTTCATATACCAGTCGCTCGAGCTGGTGGCTGCTCGCTATGGTTTGCGCGACCTGGTCGTGGTGGTCGACCGGCCGGACCATCACCAGATTTTCCGCCTGGGCCGGGCTCCGCTCGAGTTCAGCCGCGAGCCGCTCCCCTCTTACTTGACGGCGGCCTTCGCCGGCCGGCCGGGCCTGTACGCCGAGCCTCCGGTCGTGGGGCCGCTGGCCGCGGCCTGCCTCACGAGCCTGGTCGAGCTCGCCCTGCGGCTCGACTTGCTGACACATGACGCCAGCCACGATGCCCTCACCGGCCTGCTCAACCGCCGCAGTTACGAGCTGCTGCTGGACCAGGCGGTCAGCCGGGCCCGGCGGTACGGGTGGCCCTTCGCCCTGGTGGTACTGGACCTGGACGATTTCAAGGTGGTCAATGACCGCTACGGGCATGCCGCTGGGGACGCGGCCCTGCGAGCCGTGGGCGCCGAGCTGCGAGCCGCCCTGCGCGGCGGCGACGTCGCCGCCCGTTTGGGTGGCGACGAGTTCGCCTTGCTTGTCGTGGGAGTGGAGAACGTTGCCTCGCTGTCGCCACTGCTCGGCCGTCTGAAGAGAGCTCTCGAGCGCGCCGTCCCGGAGACGACAGTTGGTTTTTCGGTTGGCGTCGCCTGCTTTCCTTCGGATACCGACGACCCGGACGCTCTGACGGGTCTGGCCGACGAGCGCCTTTATGCCGCCAAGGCCACCATCGGATGAGGCTCCGCCGGTGAAGGACGCCCTCGAACTCGAACTGCGCCAACTCCCGGGGGTCTGGTTTGTCTCGTTCTCGGACCAAGACGGTCTCACGGTCATCGAAATAGTGGTCGGCCCAAGCACCGAACACGCCCGCGTGCGCGAGGAGGCGACGCGCTGCGCCGTCACTCACCTGGAGGAGCCGGCCGAAATCCGCATCCTCGTACCGCCCCGCGAGCAAGCTCTCCCGCCCCGCCGGGAAAGGGTGAAGCTCGTCCTGGTCCTGCCCAGCGACGGCGGGGCGGCCATCGAGGTGCAATTGTCCCGAGGCTTCCAGCGCTATTCGACCAGGGCCGTGGCCGGCGACACTGCTGCCGTCGGGCGCGCCGTGGTCGAAGCTCTGCGGGGCCTCGGCGCCAACGCGCCCTTCGACGTCGTGGGCATTCACGCCCTGCCTTCGGACTGGGGGGCCGGGTTGCTGGCCGTGCTGCGGGACACGACTACCGGAGAGCTGCGCCGCGGCGTCGCCACGGGCCGAGCCCCCGCGGATGCTGCCGCCCGCGCCGTCCTGGCTGCCCTCAACCGGTCGGTGTAGCCCGCTCCCGACCGGCCCTCGGGTAGGCCGAGGTCCGGTCGCAGGTCCGTCACCAGGTCCGGTCGCCGGTGGGTCGTCGCAACGCCACCCCGGTTTTGACCCCGTTAAGACAAACTGGGCGGGATGGTAGTCGGTAGCAACAGTGGGGCCATGTCCCTGCACCTCGTCGCGCTCCTCGGCGGGGGGACCGGGGCGCTGGTGCAACGCTCGCCCCTGGGGTTCATCGTCGCCTTTGGCGCCGGGATCGTGTCGTTCCTTTCCCCGTGCGTGCTGCCCCTAGTGCCGTCGTACCTCTCGATGATGTCCGGCGTCGGGGCCGGTGGCCTCTCGGGGGAGCAACGCCAGCGGGCCCGGCTCGTTTGGTCGACCCTGCTGTTCGTCGCCGGCTTCAGCATCGTGTTCGCTTTCCTGGAGGCGACGGCCAACGCTCTGTCCGATCCCCTGCGGGCCCATAGGCTCGTCCTCGAAGACGTCGCCGGGGCCCTGATCGTCGTCATGGGGCTCGTCGTTGCCGGTATCCTCCGAGTGCCGCGGCTGCAGCAGGAGCGCCGGTTGGCAGTAAGGCCGTCCCGGCTCGGCCCGTGGGCCGCGCCGGTCATGGGGATGACCTTCGCCTTCGGGTGGACGCCCTGCATCACGCCGGTCCTGGCCGCGGTCCTCGGGTTGGCATCGACCGGCGGGACCCTGGCGCGCGGCGAGGAAATGCTGGTCGCCTACTCGCTCGGCCTGGGGGTGCCCTTCGTCTTGACCGGCTTGGCTTTCGGGCGGCTCTCGGGCGCCCTCGCCTTCGCCCGGCGGCATTCCCGGGCTGTCAGTACTGCCTCCGGCCTTGTCCTGGCTGCGCTCGGCGTCCTCCTCATCACCGGGGAGGTTGGTGTCGTCTCCTCATGGTCGTCCAGCCTTCTTCACGACGTAGGGCTCGGGACGCTGGCCACCGGATGACCGGGCCCGGCAACGCTGTGGCCGCGTACCGGAGGTTACGGTGCTGGCGCCCTGGCCGAGGACGGTACGGCCTTCCGATCGCTAGGATTTGACGGCGGCCATGGTCGAGATCCCCACACTCGCCGCCCGTCTTCGCGCTGTCGTCGCCCTGGCCGGGCTTTACCCGCTCCTGGCCGGCGTCGACCTTGATGTCGGTCCCGGCCAGATCCTGGTTGTCAACGGGGCGAACGGCGCCGGCAAGACGAGCCTGCTGCGGGTGATGGCCGGCCTGGTCCCCATCGCGGCGGGCGAGGCGACGGTGCTCGGTTTGGAGCCGACGTCCCAGGCGCGAGAGCTGCGTCGCCAGGTGGGCCTTCTGGGCCACCGCAACGGCTTGTACGACGACCTCTCGGCCGAGGAGAACGTGCGCTTCTGCGTGCGGGCCGCGAGGCTCCCAAAGACATCGGTACCCCTGGCCCTTGACCGTCTCGGGATCACGGACCGGCTCCGACGGCTACCGGTCGGCAAGCTCTCGGCCGGACAACGACGGCGGGTGGCCATCGCCTGCCTGGTGGCACGCCAGCCCCGGCTCTGGTTGCTCGACGAACCGCACGCCGGTCTGGACGCTGAGAACCGCCAGTTGCTCGACAGCCTGTTGAGACAAGTAGTGGGCGCGGGCGCCACCGTGGTGCTCGCCTCGCACGAGGCGGGCGTGACCGGAGCGTTGGCGGACCGAGTCGTGACGATGTCCGGGGGCACCGTTCTTGACGGGGTAACTGTTCTCGACGTCGCCGGTGCGCCAGAGGCAGGGGCGCGGCCCGGTCCCGGGCGGGAGGAGATCACCAGTGTGGCGTGACGCGGTACTGGTGGCCGGTAAGGACTTGCGCGTCGAAGGTCGTTCCAAGGTGGCGTTGAACCAGGTGGTGCCCTACGCCCTGGTGGTGTTGCTCTTGTTCGGGTTCGCCTTCGACCAGGACCGCCCTCTTCTCGTCCAGGCCGCGCCCGGCTTGTTCTGGTTGGCTGTGCTGTTCTCGGGGCTCCTGGCGGTGCAACGCAGCTTTGCCATCGAGGCGTCCGACGGCGCGGTTGACGGCCTGCGGCTGTCCGGGCTCGAACCGGCGGGCATCTTCGTGGGCAAGGCTGCCGCCGTGGGACTGCAGCTGCTGGTGGTGGAGGTGCTTCTCACCGGCGGTGTGGTGGTCCTTTTCCACACCCGGCTGGCGGGCGCCGGCCTGCTGGTTACGAGCGCGCTGCTGTCTACGGCCGGGGTGGCGGGAGCGGGCGTGGCCTACGGAGCGCTTTCCATGGGCCTGCGCGTCCGGGAGACGCTCCTGCCCTTGCTGCTCGCCCCCGTCCTCGCCCCTGTGGTCCTGGCCGCGACCGAGGCCTGGCGGGCGGCCCTGGGCCTTTCCTCGGCGAACGGTTGGCGCTGGTCCGGGCTGCTCGGTTGCTTCGCCGCCATCTACCTGGCTGGCGGAGTTCTCAGCTTTGGGGCTTTGATGGAGGAAACATGAGGTACCCACAAGCGTCGTCTTCGTCCCGGCTCACACATGTGCTTGGGTGGTCTGCACTTGCTGCGCTCGCGCTCAATACCTGGTGGGGCTTGTGGTTGAGCCCACCTGATGTCGTCCAGGGCCAGTTCGTGCGCATGCTTTACGTGCACCCGGCCGTGGCCACCATGTGTTACGCGGGCTTCGGCCTGTGCACGCTGGCCAGCCTGGCCTGGTTGTGGCCGCGCCTGCGCAGCCCGCGCTGGGACCGCCTGGCCGTGGCCGGTGCCGAGGTGGGCGCCGTCTTCTGCTTGGCGACGTTGGTTACGGGCTCCATCTGGGGCCGGGCCTCGTGGGGGGTGTGGTGGACCTGGGACGCTCGCTTGACCTTGACCGCCATCCTTTTCGCCCTCTCTCTCGGCTACCTGGCCCTCCGCCGTGCCGTCGACAACCCTCACTCCAGGGCGCTGGTCTCCTCGATGGTGGCCCTGCTGATGGCGGTCACGGTGGTCGTCGACCACTACGCGACATCCTGGTGGGTCACGCTCCACCAGGACACGACACTGTTCAAGCAGGACCCGACCGTGCACGGCTGGCAACTGGCCACGATGCTGGTGTCGTTCGTTGCGTTCGGGCTCGCCTTCGCCTGGATGGTGGTCCACCGCTACCGGCTCGAAGTGCTCGAAGAACGTTACGAGACCGAAGGCCTGGAGTCCGCCCTCGAGGCTCGTCGCGCCGAGGTGGCCACCCCCGCCGGCGCCCGCCCCAGCCTCGAGGACGACAGGAGCCCTTCGAGGGCGCCCGCCGCGGCGGTCCCCCGGTGAACTACGTCGTAGCGGCCTGGGCCGGTTGTGGGGCCATACTCCTGGCGTACTCGGCGCGCACCGTCCGGCGGGAGCGCGCCTTACGCCGCTCGCTCGGGCGTACCCGGGGCGGCAGGTGGCGCTGAGCCCGCCGACCAGCGCGGTCGTCCCTCCGGTCACTGACCGCGACCCGCCCCCACGCCCACCACAGGTCTTCCCGTTGCCAGGGCCGCGGCCCCGCCGGTCCCTGGGCACCCGGCGCCAGCGAGTGGTGGCCGCCGCCGTCATCGTCGGCGCACTGGCTTTTCTGCTGGGACGGGGGCTGACCAACGCTATGGAGTACTACCTGACGGCCAAGCAGGCGATCGCTCAGCGAGCCCAATTGGGGCAGGAGGACTTCCGTATCCAGGGCACGGTCCTGCCGGGGCTCCGCCAGGTCGGCGCGACACTGCATTTCGCCATCGGCTCCGGCAGCGTGGAAGTGAACGTGGTGAGCACCGGTTCGCCGCCGCAACTGTTCCACGTGGGCATGCCCGTCGTCCTCGACGGTCACTGGCAAGGGGCCGACTTTGCCAGCTTCCAGATAATGGTCCAGCACGGCTCGACCTACGTCGAGGCTCACCCGGGCAAGACCAAGAGCGCCTCCCGAACTCCGTGAGCGGGGCCTACCGGTCGATGAGAGAGCCGAGCCACTCGTGAACATCGCCCTGGGCCAGAGCGCGCTCTTGCTCGCCCTCCTGGGGGCGCTGGCCGGCGCCGTCACCCTGATCGTCGGGCTGGCCCGGGGGCGGCCGTCTTTGCTTCGCGCCGGCCAGATCTACATATGGCTGGTAGTAGCCGGGGCCGTGCTGGCCACCGTCGCCATGCAGAGGGCACTGATAACCCACGACTTCACGCTGGCCTACGTCGACAGCAACGACAGCACGTTCACGCCGCTCATCTACCGCATAACGGCCATGTGGTCGGACCTGGCCGGTTCCATCCTCCTGTGGGCGCTCGTGCTCTCGGGCTACCTGGCCGTCATGTGGGTCCGCTTCCGCCACCGGTCTGACGAGCCCGCCGTCCTGTGGTCGAAAATCGTCGGCTACATCATCGCCGCCTTCTTCTTCGGGCTGATGCTCACCGTTTCCGACCCCTTTACCCGGGTGCACGGCGCTGTCCCGACCCAGGGCCCGGGCCCCGACCCCTTGCTCCAGGACCGGTTACTGGTGGCTTTTCACCCACCGCTGCTGTACCTGGGCCTGGTGGGCTTTACCGTTCCCTTCTGCTTCGCCATCGCCGGCCTGGTGACGGGGCGGACGGACGAGGCCTGGCTGTCCGAGACGCGACGGTGGGCCATATTTTCGTGGGCGTGCCTCACCGCCGGCGTGGTGCTGGGGGCGTGGTGGAGCTACCAGGTCCTCGGTTGGGGCGGCTACTGGTCCTGGGACCCGGTCGAGAACTCCGCCCTGCTCCCCTGGCTGACCGGTACGGCATTCTTGCATTCGGCCGTGGTCCAGCAACGCCGCGGCATGTTGCGGGTCTGGGGCCTCTCGCTGGTCCTGGCCACCTTCAGCCTCACCATCCTCGGGACGTTCTTCACCCGGTCCGGGGTCCTTGTCTCCGTGCACTCCTTCACCGATGACGGAGGCGTGGGCCCAGCCCTGCTGGTGTTCTTCGGCCTTATCGTCGCCGCTAGCCTCGGCCTGCTGGCCTGGCGGGGCGACCAGCTCCACAGCCCGGGCGCCCGGGCCACGCCGCTGTCGCGCCAGGGAGCCTTCCTGGCCAACAACCTGCTTTTCTGCGCCTTTGCCTTTGTCGTCCTGTTGGGGACCGTCTTCCCCTTGTTCGTCGAGGCCCTCAACGGTTCGAGCATGACCGTGGGCGGTCCGTTCTTCGACACCATGACGATGCCGATAGTGCTGTGCCTGCTGTTCCTGATGGCGGTGGCGCCCGTGCTTCCCTGGCGCGCCGCCTCGGGTGAGCTTCTCCGGCAGCGCCTGCTGTGGCCGGCTGCGGCGGCCGCGGCCGTGCTCCTGGCCTGCGTGGCGGCCGGCCTAAGGGGAGCCTGGCCGCTCGTGGTGTTCGCGCTGGGCACCTTCGCTGGGGCGTCGGCGTTACGCCAACTCCTCCTCGCCGTACGCCGGGGCGGACCGGGCGGGCTGCTCGGCCGGTCGGGGGGCGGCATGATAGTCCACCTCGGCGTGGTCCTAATAGCCGTCGCCTTCGCCGCCAGTCATGCGTACGAGCACGAAGCCCAGCTCACTCTGCAGGTGGGCAAACCGGCCACTTTTGAGGGTCACACGCTGGTCCTGCGGGGCGTGAAGCAGGTCAGCTCGCCTGGCCGAGGCCTGCTGGTGGTGACCGTCGACCTCGACGGGCGCGCTTATTACCCCGCCATCGAGCAGTTCGCCCTCTCCAACGACGCCGTCCCGAGCCCGGCCGTGCGCTCGACCCCGGCACAGGACATTTACATGGACATCGCCAGCACGCCCAGCGCCGGCAACGGCCCGGTGGCGCTGGCCGTCTACGTCGAGCCGCTGGTTATGTGGCTGTGGATCGGAGGACTGGTGGTGGTGGCGGGAGCAGTGGTGTCGATGGGCCCCACGGGCCGCCGGCGCCTGCCCCCGGCGGCACCGGCGGCCAGCGGTCCAGACCTTGAGCAGAGCATCGAGCTCCACGACCCCCGGCCGGCCGGGTCAGAGGTGGGAGCCGTCGTGTGACGGGGCCCGGCCGCCGCCGCACCGTGCTCTACGCCACTATCGGGGTGGCGTTGCTCCTGGCCGTCCTCATCGGCGTTATCGCTTCGGCCCAGCCTTCGTCTGACGTTGGCGCCAACACCCCGCTGCTGGGTAACCTGGCGCCCGCCATCTCCGGCCCGGGCCTGGACGGCGGGCATCTCTCGCTGTCACAGTTCCGCCGTGAGTGGGTCCTCGTCAACTTTATGGCCACGTGGTGCCCGCCCTGCCAGGCGGAGATGCCGCAGTTGCAGGCGTTCGTCCGCCAGCACGCCAGGGCGGCGGACGCCACGGTCTTGACCGTCGTGTACGACCCGAGCAACGTGGGCGCCCTGAGGTCCTACCTGGCGGCCCGGAAGGCCGACTGGCCGGCCGTGGACGACCCGGCCGCGTCGGTGCCCTACGGGGTCACCGGCCTACCGTCATCGTTCCTGGTCGCTCCCGGTGGGACCGTCTACGCCTATGTTCCCGGCGAGGTGACGGCTTCCGAACTGGACTCGTGGCTGCGCCGGGGCGCGGCCAAGGTCCTGAGCCGGGCGGGCGCCTGATGGGTGCCTTGAGCGCGGCGGCGCCTCCCGTGCCGGCCCGGCCGCGCCCCGCCGGCGGGCAGGCCGGATGGCGGAGTGCCTTGTGGGCCGGCATCGCCGTCGCCCTGTGTGCCGGGGTGGCTCTGGCCGCGGGCGTGTTCGGTGGAGGAGCGGCGCACCCGCCCTCCCTCTACCAGCGCACCATGGCCGTCGCCGGTGAGTACCGCTGCCCGGTCTGCGCCGGCGAGTCCGTAGCGGCCTCCGACGCGCCTGAGGCGGTGGAGATAAAAGGGCTAGTGCAACAGTGGCTGGGCGAGGGGCGCAGCCAGGCCCAGATCCGCTCCTACCTGGTGAAGGATTACGGCACGTCGATCCTGGAGAGGCCGCCGACGTCGGGGGTCAGCCTGCTCGTGTGGGCCCTTCCCGGGGTTGCCGTTGGTGCCGGTCTCATCGGGCTCGGCCTCGGGTTTGCCCGCTGGAGGCGCGCCAACGCGGTCTTCGCCGACCTGGCCACCCCGGAGGTGGGGGAGCTCGCCATCGCGGAGCAGCAAGTGTTGTACGAACTCGCTCCCGCCGGTGCGTCGGCCGGTCTCCCGGCACCTAGTCGTTCCTCGGGGGCGGGGATGAGGAAGCCGGCCCGCACGTTGTCGGGGCGGGTGAGCCTGGCGGCCGGGACAGCACTGGTGCTTGTCGCCGCCGCCTTGTGGCTGGTGGACCGCTCGGCTACCCCCCGCCTGCCCGGCGACACCATTACCGGGGGCCAGAACGGGACAGGTGCCGCGCTCCAACAGGCTTCGGTGCTCGCCACCACGGACCCGGCGGCGGCCCTGGCGGTCTACGACGAGGTGCTGGCGAGCCAGCCCGACCAGCCCGAAGCACTGACGGACGAGGGCTGGCTCTACGCCCAGGGCGGGTTCGTTGCCCAAGCCATGGCCCGGCTGGACAGGGCCGAGAAGGTGGACCCGGCCTACGACGCCGCTCACCTCTACCGGGCGTTGGTACTGCTCGACGACGAGGACCGCCCGGGTCTCGCCGCGGCCGAGCTCAAGTGGTACCTGGGGCACGGGCCCGCAACCGCATTGGTGGTTGCGGCCCGGGCGGCCCTGGCGCAAGCCGAGGGCAAAGGCAGATGATCGGCACCGGCGCGGTTCTGGCGCCGGGCTCGCCGGTGCGCAATGATCCCTAGGGGAACCTGATCGAAGGAGGAGATATGGACCGCCTCGAATGCCAATGGTGCCATGCTCAAAACCCGCCCGAGGCGCGGTCATGTGAGCACTGCGGTGCTCCGCTCGACCGGGCCACCCTCGTCTCCGACTCGGGGTGGCGGGAGGCGCCGCGGCTACGGGACATGGCGAAGTTCCAGTTCTCCAACAGCACCTGCCAGGTCGAAGGTGAGCTGGTGCCGGTGGCCGAGATCAACTTGAGCCCCGGCGACGGGGTCATCTTCGAGCACCACACCATGTTGTGGAAGGACGAGAGCGTCCCGGTCGGGGTCTACCCCCTGGGAGGGGGCCTGAAGAGGTCCCTGGCCGGCATGCCTTACGTGGTCACCCAGGCGGGCGGTCCCGGCCGCATCGCCTTTTCACGCGACGCGGCGGGGGAGATCGTCACCCTCCTGCTCCACCCGAGCATGGAGATCGACGTCCGGGAGCACGCTTTCCTCGCCGCCTCCCACTCTGTTCGCTACAGCTTCGAGCGCATCAAGGGCCTGGCCAACATCCTGCACGGCGGGAGCGGCATGTACCTGGACCGGTTCGTCACCGCCGGGGAGCCGGGGATCGTCCTGTTGCACGGGTACGGCAACGTCTTCGAGAGGACCCTCGCCCCGGGCGAGAAGATCCTCCTGGAGCCGGGCGGTTACCTCTACAAGGACTCGAGCGTCACGATGCAGGCGGTGCAGCTGAACGTGCGTACGGGTGTTTTCCGCCATGGCATGTACCTGGCGGAGATGACCGGTCCCGGCCGCGTCGGGATCCAGTCCATGTACCACCACCACGCGAGCGAATGAGCGCCATGTCGACTCCTCCGGTGACACCGCCGGCCCAGGCCACGGGCTATATATGCCACTACTGCCGCCTTCCGTCCGATGCCAGCGGGGGGTCGTGCCCCATGTGCGGGGCACCTGTAGACGTGCGCGCCGCCGTATCCGATTCGGGCTGGGTGGAGCAACCGGCCATCAAGGACATGGCCAAGATCCAGTTCGGCCAGTCGTTCTGCCAGGTCGAGGGCACGCTCGTGCCCAGCGCGGATTTCGCCCTGGCCGCGGGCGAGGGGGTCGTGTTCTCGCACCACACGCTTTTGTGGACAGCCCCCGGCACCCATCTGGAACCTTGGGCTAAGGGGTCATTTTTCAACCGCATGTACGCGGGGATGCCCGTCGTGCTCATGCGGGCCAGCGGGCCCGGGCATGTCGCCCTTTCGGAGGACCACCCCGGGGAAGTAGTGGCCCTTCCGATCCCTCCGGGCCGGGGCTTCCTGGTGCGCGAGCACGCTTTCCTGGCGGCCAGTGACAGCGTCGACTACACGTGGCAGAACTCTCCCGTCTGGCTCCAGGTACAAAAGGGCAACGAGGCGGAGTTCGAGTACCCGGTCGGTCCTTACCTCGACCTGTTCGTCGCCGGCGGCGGCCGTCCCGGCTTGCTGCTCCTGCACTGCCCCGGCAACCTCTTCGTTCGTGATCTCCGTCCCGGCCAGGCCATCCTCGTGCAACCCGGGTCGTGGGTGTACGCCGACACGTCGGTGACCTTCGGCCTACACGCCGAGTACCCGGCCAGTGGAGGGCTCAGATGGGGCAGCTACGACTACCGGACCGTTTGGATGCGCCTCCAGGGCCCGGGGCGGGTGGCGGTGCGCTCGATATTCGAAAAGCCCGAACGCTACGCCGGCTTGGTGGCTAGCAGCGGGATGAGTTACAGGCGCTGGTAGGGGGCCGGCCCGCTCTCGACCGGCGAGCGTGCTCTTTGCGGAGCAGCCAGGGCTACAGGGACCTGAGCCCCAGATGGCTGGCTATGTAGTCGTCCACCAGGTTGATCAGCTCCCGCTGGCCGTCGACGAAGGTTACATGAGCGGCCCACGTCCCTTCGGACACCGGGTAAGCCATGACGGCTCGCCCGACCAGTTGGACGGTAGCTCCGATGTCCACCGTCACTTCGAGGGTGTCGCCGGTGCTGAGAGCGAAAGGGCCTTCCAGCTTCATGCCGCCACGGGAGAGGTCGGCCACGGACATCTCGTGGGGCCGGCCCCGACGCGCCGCCCGGAGGCGACGGACCTCGGCTTGCAGTTCCGGCTCCACCCTCTTGCCGAAGCGACGTTGAACGAACAGCGGCGAGCTGAGCAGCTCCATTTCGACCTGCGGCCCCTGAGGCGGGCCGCTCAGGGCACCCAGCCAGTGGTAGAGGCCTTCGGCACGGGGCATGAACAGCTGGAGCGTCAAGCCTGCCACCAGGTCGCCATCCGGAAGTTCGTCGAGAAGATCAAGCACGACCGAGGTCGGTCCCCTGGAGACGACCACGCCCACGCACGTCCCCGCTTCGGGGAACTCCAGGCTGACGCGCACTCCTGGTTCGAGAGGCCCCGAGATGTCAGTTGGTGGTCCCATAAGTCCCCCCGAGCGCTAGCTGATCTCCGGCACGTTAGGGCCGGTCTCCTGTGGGCTCAGGCCGATATTTCCAGGTTCAGCCGGATCTTGCCGGTTTCAGGCCCCACGGGCAAGCTCGTCGTACAGGACTCGTCACCCAAAGCCCGGGACGACCACTCCGCGGGGCCGGTCGCTCGGCCGTAGAGCGTGCTCAACATGCCTTTCACCATCCCTCGGTCGACCGCACAGATGACGGGGTGCTGCAGGGCGGCGTCAAAGAACGGGCACGCCTCCTTCACCAGTGCCACGGAACGGCCCCGGGCTTCGGCGTGGGCGGCGAACCCGTGGGCCGTCAGAGCGTCCGCGACCGCGTGCAAGGCGGAGCGAAAAGAGCGCTGGCCTTCAGCCGCGGCCATCGACGCGGCCAATTTGCAACCGTAAGCGAACCCGACCCGCTCGGCCATCTCTTCAGCGGCCTGGTGAGGCACCAGGGCCAGCGCACCCCCCAGCAGCGTGACCAGCAGCTCCTCTCCGGGCTTGGCCCCCTCCAGCACCGGGGCCGGCCCGCTGGTCCGGTAGCGCTTAGAGGGGCGCCCGGCTACCGAGGCCCCGGTCCGGCTGCTGGAAACATCGAGGTAGCCGCCGGCGGCCAGCTTGTCGAGATGATGGCGGGCCACGTTGGGGTGAAGAGAAAAGTGCTGTGCCACCTGAGAGGCGGTGACACCTCCTGCCGATTCCCTGGCGTACAGATAAACCCGCCGCCGCGTGGGGTCGCCGAAGGCGGACGTCACGGCGGTGACCATCGCCGAGAACTCTGTGCCGCTGAGGGGCTGGGCCATCCGTTGCCATCGTACTGGTGCCGGCCTGCCTAAGACCGGCCTGCCTAAGACCGGAGGGCGGTGGCTCGCCGTTAGCATGACCAGCACATGCCTGACAACCCTTTCTCAGATGGTTCCTCGGCGGCGAGGGTCATCGCTGTCAGTTCGGGCAAGGGTGGCGTGGGCAAATCGTCGGTGACGGTGAACCTGGCCGTGGCCCTGGCATCGGCGGGCTACCGCGTCGGTCTTCTCGACGCCGACGTCTATGGGTTCTCGGTCCCGGCGATGCTGGGCCTCTCCGGAGAACCTGTCATCAGCGAAGGCAAGGTGACCCCCCTGACGGCGTTCGGGTTGAGCGTCATGTCCATGGGCTTCTTCGTGGGGGACGACCAGCCCGTTATCTGGCGGGGCCCGATGCTCCACAAAGCACTCGAGCAATTCCTGGTCGACGTCGACTGGGCGGGCCCCGACTTCCTGGTGGTGGACATGCCGCCCGGGACGGGGGACGTGGCGCTGTCGATGTCCCAGTACTTGCCCGCGTCCGAAGTCTATGTCGTCACTACGCCTCAGCCCGCGGCCCGCAGGGTGGCGCAGCGCAGCGCGTACATGGCCCGCAAGTTGAACATGCCGTTGCGGGGGGTGATCGAGAACATGAGCTGGTTCAGTGCCCCCGACGGAGCCCGGTACGAGATCTTCGGACAGGGCGGAGGGGCTCAGTTGGCCGAGGAGCTCGACGTGCCGCTGCTCGGCCAGATCCCTCTGGTGGCTGCCATCCGGGAAGGAGGCGATGCCGGCCGTCCCGTGGTGGCCGAGGCGCCGTCCTCGGAGGCGGCGGCGGCGTTCCGCCAAGTGGCTGAGCGGATCGTGGGCCTGGGCCGTACGCGGGTGTTCCGTCCGGAGCTGCGGATCAACTAGCCCGAACAGTTAGGCGCCGGTCCTCAAGTACGCCTCAGCACAGGTACGCGCGCCGGTTTTTCGGGTTTTGGCGCGATCATGGAGTGGATGCCGGGGCCCGAAAGCCGCAAAGCGACGCCAGTCGGCCGGCGGGTGGTACTGGGGATGTTGGGCGTGGGCGTGGCGGGTGTCATCTTCGGGGACAAGGTCTCCCGGGGCATAGGCGACGTCCTGGCTCCTCTGACGTCGGCCGACGGGGGGATCGCCAGCCTCGTCCCGGGGGCCGACAATTTCCAGATCTATACCGTCGTCAGTGGTTACCCGGCCACCCCTCCTGACTACCGCCTCACCGTTGACGGCTTGGTCAAGCGTCCTCTCAGCCTGAGCGTCGCCGACCTTGAGGCGTTGCCGGCGACAAAGCTGGTTCATCCCTTCCAATGCGTTACGGGATGGGTGGTCCCCGAGGTCCACTGGACCGGTGTCCAACTCCGCCACCTGTTGGACGAGGCGGGCGTGACCCCGGGGGGGGTGGCGCTGCACTTCAGATCGTTCGACGGCGTCTACACCGAGAGCCTGACCCTCGACCAGGCCAGGTTGCCCAACGTGATCGTTGCCTACCAGATGCTCGGTGGCCCCGTCACCCGCGAGCACGGCGGGCCGGTGCGCCTTTATGTGGCACCGATGTACGGCTACAAGTCCATCAAGTGGCTGAGCACCATCTCGGTGGTGGACCATGTCGAGCCGGGCTACTGGGAGGACAATGGCTACGCGGTCAACGCCTGGATAGGCGCGGGCAACGGTCTTTAGTGGTGCCACTGTCTGCTGAAGGGCGGCGAGAGGGGGAGCAGCTCAGCCGTTTCGACCGGATAGAGCGCCTGGCCCACTGGCTGACAGCGTCGTTTTTTATGACCCTGATCGTCACCGGCGCCGCCCTTTACATACCGGCCGTCATCGGCTTTGTCGGGCGGCGGGGCCTGGTCGAGCGTATCCATGTCGATGTCGGCTTGGCCTTGCCGTTGCCCCTCATAATCAGCCTGGCCGGCTCATGGGGCAAGGGGCTTCGGGCCGACTTGCGGCGGATAAACCGCTGGATCCCCGGCGACCGCCAGTGGTTGCGGCTCACCATTCATCGCCAGCCGACCAGCGATGTCCCCGTCGGGAAGTTCAACGCCGGCCAGAAGTTGAACGCCGCTATTACCGGCGGGGTGATGATCGTCATGCTGATGACCGGCTCGGTAATGCACTGGCCGTACTACTGGCCACTTTCCTGGCGGACGGGCGCCACCTTCATGCACGACGTGTTGGCTATCTTCTTCTTCGTCGTGGTGATCGGCCACATAGGCATGGCCGTGACCCACCCTCCCGCCCTGCGCTCCATGCTCACGGGCAAGGTCAGTCGCGCCTGGGCCAAGCGCCACGCTCCCTTGTGGCTGGAAGACCTGGAAGCAGGCCCCTAGACGCCTTACCGGCCAGGCTGCGGGCGTTAGCCGGAGACGCTGCGGGGGAGCCTGTCGACCGGCCATCCCAGGAGCTCGACGGCGGCGTCAAAAGCGAAGCGGTCCGTCATCCCGCTCACATAGGCAATCGACCGGCGCAGGGCCGTCCCCCGCCCGCCTTCGACAACCGCGTCGGGAGCGGCATCAGGGGGGCGGCCTGGGCTGGCCAGCTTCCCGGGGTTGTCGGCGAAGTACTCGACGAGCGCGCTCAGGACGGCGATCACCGCCCGGCCCTGGGCCATCGAGCTCGGACGGGTGTAGATGCGGTCGTAGTTGAATGCCCGCAGCTCCGCCAGTGCGTTGGCGAAGGGTTGGTGCATCCCGATCTCCCCGTTCGCGGTGATGCAGTCGACGAGCGCGTTGACGAAGCACCGAAGTTGGGACGAACGGGTGCGGCCGGCGACCTCTACGACGGCCCGCGGCAAGTCGTCCAGGTCCACTATGCCGATCCCGGCGGCGTCCTCGAGGTCGTGAGCGCAGTAGGCGCAACGGTCGGCCCAGCTCACTACGGCCCCCTCGGGCGTGGCCGGGCTCGGCAACGACCAACTGTGGTGGCGGACGCCGTCGAGGGTCTCGGCACACAGGTTGAGGGGCGCCAGCACCACGTCGGCGCCCCAGATGGCGTGGTTGTAGCCATCCGCCAGGTAGGGGGTGAACGCCTCCTCGCTGGCGTGGCCTCCCGGGCCGTGCCCGCAGTCGTGACCGAGGGCGATGGCTTCGGTCAATGCGACGTTTAGCCCGGCGGCCCGGGCCACCGCGGTGGCCACCTGGGCGACTTCGAGGGCATGGGTAAGACGGGTGCGCTGATGGTCACGGGGGAACACGAAGACCTGGGTCTTGCCGGCCAGCCGTCGGAAGGCGCTCGAATGGAGGATCCGGTCCCGGTCCCGCTCGAAACACGTCCGCAGGGGGTCGGGCTCTTCGGGCAAGGCGCGCTGTCCTGCGCCCGAGGACCGCGTGGCGCCCGGGGCGAGCGAGAGCCCCTCACCGTCCTCACGCGCCTGGCGGGTCACCGCCCGGGCTTGGGCCCGGGGGCGCCCGGACAGAGAATGGGCCAGCACTATGCCTTCGGCCGATACCGTCCCGGCCATGGTCGCCGCCCATGCCGCCGCCCGGTCGCTGGTCCGTGACAGATCGGCCGGGCGGCGGTCAGCGACGCTTGTCTGCGGTAGGCGGTCTCGGGGCAGCTCAGTTGTCACGGCACCCACCGTACCTAGCGCGGGTGACGGCGACCCCGACGCGACCCCGGCCCGCGGGCGAGGCGACTCTATATATCATGGCTTGACCAGTGCGCGAGACAGGAGAACAGCGACGTGGACGTCCGTATCGGCGTGTCCCAGGCGCCCAGGGATATCGAGGTGGAGCTGGTGGACACCACAAACCCCGACGAGCTAGTGGCCAAGATAGACGCGGCCGTGGCCAAGGCGGACGGGATGCTCTGGTTTACCGACAAACGTGGTCGGCGTATCGGTGTCCCGGCCGCCAAGCTGGCTTATGTAGAGCTGGACACGGCTACCGAGACGCGCCGCGTCGGCTTCGGGGCCGCCGTCTGAACTACCAGAAGAACAGCTCGAGTGGTTGAACTGCTCGACCGCAAGCTTTTGTTCGTCACCGGCAAGGGCGGCGTCGGTAAGACGACCGTCAGTGCCGCTCTCAGCCTGCTTGCTGCCAGCCAGGGCAAGCGCACGCTGGTATGCGAACTGGACGCCAAAGGAGACCTGGCGTCAAGTTTCGAGACCGGTCCGACGAGCTTCGAGGCACGCGAAGTGGCGCCGAAGCTGTGGGCGATGTCGATGGACACCGAGGCGTCATTGCGCCAGTACCTTTCCCTGCAGCTCAAGTTGCCAAAGGCGGCGCACATCGGCCCGGTGGCCAAGATGTTCGATTTTGTTGCCTCGGCGGCGCCGGGCGTCCGGGAGATCGTCACGGTGGGCAAGCTTTGTTGGGAGGTCCGCGAGCGGCATTACGACCTCGTCGTGGTCGACGCCGTCGCCAGCGGCCACATCGTCAGCCAGCTGGCCGCCCCCCAGGCCATTAACCGTTTGGTCCAGGTAGGCCTCATCCGCCAGCAGACCGGGTGGATGCTGGAGATCCTTTCCGACCCGCGCACCTCCGGGGCCCTGGTCGTCGCCACTCCGGAGGAGATGCCCGTAACCGAGACCATCGAGCTCATCGATCGGCTCAGGACCGAGACGACTGTGAACCTCGCCGGAGTGATAGTCAACCGCGTGCTCCCCGAGCTGTTCGGCACGCGGGAGGGACAAACGTTCGAAGCCATCTGCGGGGAGCCGGTTCGGGAGTTCCTGGCGTCGAAGCTCGGGGGCCGGCCCGAACCTTTGCTCGACGCCGCTCGCCTTATGGTCAAGATGCGCCGGTCACGCGCCGCCCACCTGGAGCGCCTGCGGGGATCAGTGGGGGTGAGCGCGCCCAGCGGGACGTCGGCCCCGTTGCTTTACGTGCCCTACCTCTTCCTGCGCTCTTACGGGCTGCGCTCGACCCGGCAGGTCGCCGCCGCTCTAGCCGCGGAGCTGGAGAGTTGACCCGGCCGAAAAAGGTGCCGGGCACGCTGGAGGCGCTCCTGGCGGCCAAGGAGATCGCCATTGTCTGCGGGCCTGGTGGCGTGGGCAAGACCACTGTGGCGGCGGCTGCCGCCGCCATGGCCGCATGCCGCCAGGGGGGCAAGGTCCTGGTGCTCACCGTTGACCCGGCCCGCCGCCTGGCCAACGCCCTGGGGTTGTCCGCGGCTCGGGCGGGCGCCCAGCGGGTACCGATGAACGCCTTCGCCAAAGCCGGCGCGGCGCCGCGCGGCGAGCTGTGGACGGAGATGCTTGATACCAAATGGAGCTGGGACAGGTTGGTGACGCAGCACGCGCCCGATCCGGCCACGGCTCAACGGATCCTCGACAACCCCCTGTACCAGAACATTTCCGGCCGTTTCGTGCAAAGCCACGACTATATTGCCGTCGAACGATTGTACGAGTTGCACTCGCAGGGCGCTTACGACCTCATCGTCGTCGACACGCCGCCGACCCGTAATGCCATTGACTTCCTTCTGGCACCCGAACGTATGACTGACTTTTTCAGTTCACGGTTCTTGCGCCTCCTCACGGTCCCGTACCGGAGCCGCTTCGCCGACATCGCCTCCCGGCCGTTTTACCATGTTGCCGACCGGATTTTGGGCTCGCAGTTCCTCCAGGACATAGCCGAGTTCTTCATACTCTTCCAAACACTGTCCGAGGGCTTTGTGGCGCGAGCCGAGGAGGTCCAGCGGCTCCTGTCCGACAGGCGCACCACCTTTATAGTGGTGAGCACGTTGGAGACCGTCCCGGTGCGCGAGGCGGAGACCTTCATGGGGCTTTTGCCCGCAAAAGGGTTCCATCTCGGCGGGTTGGTGCTCAACCGGGTGCTGCCCGCTTACCTTCTCTCCGCTGGCCTGGCCCCGCGAGCCTCGCGGCTGTGCGAACAGGCGGGTGATCTGGCGCGATCGCTCTGCGCCGAAAGAGGCCCGTTGCCCGGGACAGACCCACGCCTGGTCGAGCGAGTCCTGCAAGAAGTGGGCGCCAATTTCAATAACATAGGGGTGGTGGCCCGGAGAGAGGCCAGCCAGCGTTCGGAGCTGTCGAATTTGCCCAGCATCGTGGTCAGTGTGCCCGAGCTCGAACAGGATGTCCACGACCTGGAAGGCGTGCTCGCGCTCGGCCGCCATATTTGGTCATGAGGGACCAGAGGCGGTCGCATATTTTTCAGGCGGGACTACAGGAGGACTGTCATGGCGACTTTGGCTGAACTGCTGAGGGGCCGCACCCTGGCACCGGAGGCCGTGGTGGAGCATTTGCAACGCCTTGTGAGCTCCTGGGGGATCCTCTCAGATCTATCGTTTTCCGACCTGCTGCTTTTCGTCCCTATTTCTACCAAGCGGGGGAGTTTCGTGGTTGTCGGCCAGGTGAGGCCGACCACCAGCCAGACCCTTCACCTGGAGGACCTGCTGGGCCGGGAAGTCGGCGACAACGAGCGGCCGCTACTGGCCCGAGCGTGCGGTCTCGGCAGTGTGGTGGAGGGCGAAGTACCGGTGGCGGCCAGGAGCGAACGCGCCCGGGTCGTCTGCATCCCGGTCCGGACGCGGGGCGATGTCGTTGCCGTGCTCACCAGAGAGGCACCTCTGATAGTGGGCCGGCGGGCGGGCGAGCTCGAACGGGTCTATGTGGGCGTCTTCGACCGCCTGGCGCGAATGGTCGCCGCCGGCACGTTCCCGTTCCCGGTGGACGAACCGCTCTCGAGCGAGGCGCCGCGCGTAGGCGACGGGGTCATGACCCTCGATGGTGCCGGGCGGATCGAGTTCAGCTCACCCAATGCGGTCAACGCCCTGCACCGGCTCGGGATTTACCGCGGGATACTCGGCGCCAGTCTCGCTGAGCTGGGCCTGGAGCACACTCCGGTGCCGGTTGCTTTCACCCAGCAGCTCCCGGTGTCCGAAGAACTCGAGCTCGGGGATGTCGCCGTCTTCATGCGTTGCATCCCGCTCCTGGACCAGGGCAAGGTCACGGGCGCACTCGTGCTCGTCCGTGACGTGACCGATCTCCGGCGCCGTGACAGGCTGCTCCTGGGTAAGGACGTCGCCATCCGGGAGGTGCACCACCGGGTGAAGAACAACCTGCAGACGATCTCGTCGCTGCTACGCCTACAGGCGCGACGCTTACCGAAGGGTGACGGCAGGCACGCCCTGGAGGAAGCCGAGAGACGGGTGCGCAGCATCGCCGTCGTCCATGAGATCCTCTCCCGTGACACCACCGATGAGGTCGACTTCAACGACATATTGCCGTCCTTGGTCCGCATGGCGGAAGACCTTTCCAGTGCCACGGTGCCTGCCCAGGTGACCTGGTCGGGCGAAGCGGGAGAGATGGGGGCCCAGGTCGCCACGCCGCTGGCGGTGGCGCTGAACGAGCTCATGCAGAATGCCGTCGAGCACGCCTTCGTCCTACCGGCGGGTCACGGCGCCGAGCACCACCACCTGGTCCCGGCGGAGGTCGGGGCGCAACCCCCTCTGGGTGCCGAGGTCACCACCGGGCGGGCGAAGGAGCACGACCAGCCGCCCGAGCCCAGGGTCCACGTCTCGCTCAGTCGCGCTGGGGACCAACTTGCGGTCCAGGTGAGGGACAACGGTAGCGGCCTGCCGGAGGGCTTCTCTATCGAGGCCACGACGAGCCTCGGCCTGTCCATTGTCCGAGGCCTTGTCAACAGTCAGCTCGGGGGCACGATCAAGATGTACAACGACGGGGGGACGGTGGTCGAGTTCGTGGTGCCAGTGAGCCGTTCGGACCGCGACGAACTAGCCCGGATCTGAGCTTCGGGACAAGGGCCCTAAAAACAGAGGCGGGTCAGCCCGCCCGGCGCTGGCGAGCCAGCCACACCTTGCGAAGCTTGCGCCTCTCCTCTTCGGTGGTCCCCCCCCAAATCCCTGACTCCTGGTTGGTCGCCAACGCAAAGTCCAGGCAACTCGAGCGGGCGTCACAGGCGGCGCAGACAGCCTTGGCGCTGGTGATCTGCTCTACTGCCGGTCCCGTACTACCCACGGGAAAGAACAGGTCAGGATCGGTATCACGGCAGGCGGACCGCTCGCGCCAATCTTCAACGTCCCACTCGATGCTCCGAGTCCAAGTCAGGGCCAACTCAGTTTTCCTCCTGGCACGATCAACTGCATTTGACCGGGGGCCACGGTCAAGGGCCGAAAAAAAGGGCCCAAACCTTACAGGCTTGTGAAATCCTTCACGTGCGCGGTCACCACAAACAACAGACTGAAAGCTCGCGCGTCCATGAAGTATAGCCTCGATGGTGAGCCGCGCAAGGGGTTGTTGCCCCGACGTTCACCCCCCGGAAAGGCAGCCCTTCGGGCCTGCGGGTGGTGGCCGTGGCTGACGTCACGGTCGGGGACCGGGGCCCGCGGGACGGTCCCGGGCGACGGGGCCCTGGTCTGTCCCCACCGGCAGGACCAGCGACAGCACCTCCGCCGCCCACCGCAGTTCGATCTGATCTGACTCGGCCACGTAGTCGCCGTCGACCTGGTAGGGCACCGGGCGGTGCCCCTTGATGGTCGCCCCGACTACAGGACTTAGGACCGAGGTGTGCTGGCGACCATCGTGGCTCAGCCCCTCGCCGAAGGCGGCGACGACCACGGGTATGACGGCCTGCAGGGTGAGCTTGCGCAAGACGACGAGGGAGAGCGGAGTCACTAGCGACGTTCCCGGCGCCAGATGTACGGGGCGGTTGCCGAGGTACGTGTACGGGTCGGTGTTGAGGCAGACGGCGAAGTAGCCATCGTCTATCGCCGGTCCCGCGTCCGAGCTCACCGAGAACGCCGGGTGCCGGCGGTCATAGCCGTGCGCCCAGGTGAAAAGGGCCTCACCGAGGAATAACGCCGGTCCCGTATACCGCTTGAGGGACGCCAGCTTCTCGACGCCGGCCACGACGGCGGCGTCGAAGCCGATGCCGGCGTGGAACAAGAAATAGCGGGCGTTGGCCTGGCCCAGGCCCACCCGCGCGACCGAGCCGGCGGCGAGGGCGGAAAGCAGCTGGCTAGTGGCGTCTATCGGGTCGTTTGCCATCCCGATCGTGCGGGCGAAGACGTTGGTCGAGCCTCCGGGGAGCACGGCCAGAGCGGTCGGCGACCCCGCCAGCCCGTTGGCCGCCTCGTTCATTGTCCCGTCACCACCGAGGACGACGACGGCGTCGAGGCCGTCCGCAGCCGCGCCTTGGGCCAAGCGGGCGGCGTGACCTCTCCGGTTAGTCTCCTTCATCACGACCTCGTGGTCGGCCGAGAGAGCCTTGTGGATGACTACCCGGGCCCGGGCGGTCACAGACGAGGCAGAGGTATTTACGACCAGCAGCAACCGCATCAGGGTGCCGGCGTCTCCGCCGCGGTGCGTAGCTGGGAAACACTGCGCGCCAGCAGCCTAGAGACGTGCATTTGGGATATCCCGAGCCTATTGGCGATCTCGGATTGTGTGAGGCCCTCGAAGAACCTGAGATGGAGGATGAGGCGTTCGCGCTGGCCCAATTGCCCCAGGAGCGGGGAGAGCGTGGCCCGGCTCTCAGCGTCCTCCAGCGATGCATCTTCACCGCCCAGCCGGGCCCCCAGTGTCTCGCCCTCTTCAGTGCCCGCCGGCGCGTCCAGGGAGGTGGAGCGGTAGGCCTGGCCGGCTTCGAGAGCTTCGAGGACTTCTTCCTCGGACACTTGTACCTCCGCCGCCAGCTCCGCGATCGTCGGAGAGTGGCCGAGCTCCTGGCCCAGCGCCGCCACGACTTTGCCCAGGCTCAGGTAGAGCTCCTGCATCCGGCGGGGAGCCCGAACTGCCCAGCCCTTGTCGCGAAAATGGCGCTTGAGTTCTCCGACGATCGTGTGCGTGGCATAAGTCGAAAACGCCACTCCCCGGGCCGGGTCAAAGCGGTCAACGGCTTTTATCAACCCGAGCGAAGCCACCTGTACGAGGTCGTCGAGAGGCTCTCCCCGGTTGGCAAAACGGCGTGCCAGGTACTCCGCTAGACCTAAATGGGCGCCCACCAGTTGATCGCGCAAGCCGCGGTCACGGGTCTCCACGTATGCGACAAATTGCTCTGTGAGCTCCTCGCGCCGTGTCGGCTCCAGGCTCACTGTCCTTCCCCTGGTGCCC
>JBEKNX010000012.1:0-25006 GCA_049522375.1 Acidimicrobiales bacterium
CGCGTTCTACCGGGACGTGCTCGGGTGGCGGATGATCAGCCCCGACACACCGGGAGCTCCTTTCCGAGCCGCGGCCTTCTCGGCACCCTCGGGCCGCACCCACCACGAGCTCCTGTTGATCGAGGTCGGTGAGGACGCCGCTGCCCTTCCCCCGGGCCGACGCGTGGGCCTGTACCACTTCGGCCTCAAGGTGGGCACCAGCGACGACGAGCTGCGGGAGGCGTTGGCCAAGGTCAAGAGCGCGGGCGTGACGATCGTGGGGACCAGTGACCATACCGTGACCCACAGCCTCTACGTCCTGGACCCGGACGGCAACGAGATCGAGTTGTACATCGACGTCCCGGGCATGGACTGGGCCCAACGCCCAGAGCTGGTCCTGAGCCCGGTGCGCCCGCTCCGCCTCTAGAGACACCGCCTCCAGGGGCCGCGGTGCTGGGCTGTACCCATAGCTTCAGGGGTGGTTTGTGCCAGGTTGGGCCCTCCGGCCCTACCGCCGCCAGACGAAGAATGTCAGGCTCACCAAAGACTAGGAACCGAGCACCGATGAGCCTGAAAGCGCAGCCGGACCGCAGTGACGGTAGTGGTGAGCCGGCGGTCCCCGCAGGCCGGCCGAGCACTCGGGGCCCTGCGGTCCTGTCGTGCCGCCCACGGCTCTTGTTGCAGAGGGGAACGCGATGAAAGACAAATCTGTTCTTGTGGCACTTGTCCTGACTTTCTTTTTCGGCCCGCTGGGCCTGTTCTACGCCAGCGCGACGGGCGCGGTGGCCTTGATCGTCCTGGCTGCCGCGGGCGTCGTCCCCACCCTGGGTTACGTCTTGATCTTCGTGTGGCCGGCGTCGATGGTGTGGGCGGCTATTGCCGCCAACAACAGGCACAACGCCTTTCTCGCCGGGCCGGGCCTCAACCCTTTGTGAGCCGAGATCAGGAGAGCACGCGTCGACGAAAGTTGCGCAGCCCCAGGGTGAGGAACACGACGGCGAAGCCGACGATGACGGGGTAGATGACGTACAGGTGCATGTGCGGAGCCGTGGTGAAGGCCGCCCTCATGCCCTCGTTGACATAGATCAGGGGGTTGACCAGGACCAGGGTCTGGAGCCAATGGAACCCTCCCACCTTGACAGGCGCCAGGCGCGTCCAGCCGTAGTAGGTGCCGCCGAGGAACGTGATGGGCAGGATTATGAAGCCGAACATGAGCCCGATGTTTCGGGGCTCGAAGCTTGTGCCGAGCACGAGCCCGAGACCGGCCATGGCCACGGTGGCTATCGGGACGAGAGTCAAGATGACGGCCCAGTGGAGCGACACCTCCGCTCGCACGCCTGGGGCGTGTACGACCGAGGCGATCGGGAGCACGATGGCGGCCGACAACACTCCCTGCGCCGCGCCTGACAGGACCTTGGCCGCCGCCACGAGCCAAATCGGGCACGGTGCCTGGACCCGGTCCTCGATCTCGCGCGTGAACCCGAACTCCTGGGCCATGGCCAGCGCGATCGACTGCACCCCCTGGAACATGATCGAGATCCCGACCACCCCGGGCACCAGAATGGTGGCGAAGGCCGACTCCGCCCTGGCTCCTTGCCCGCCGATGCCCTGACCGATCTTGGGGAAGACGAACAGGAACACGAAGCACAGCAGGAAGGGCTGGACGAGGGTCCGCAGCACGAACTCCCACAGGTGCTTGGCCAGCACGACGAGGTCGCGCAGCAGCAGCGCCCCGAGCGCGGTAACGCTGGCGGCGTAGACCGACCTGAGCGGCCGGTCGCCGATGTGCTCGCGCGCAGGTGCGAGCGTGGTCACCGGCATCAGTCCCGCAGCTCCTTGCCGGTCAGGTTGATGAACACCGTCTCGAGGGAGGGCTCGGCAATGGAGAGGTCGAGGATGTCGAACCCGCCCCTCTCGGCGGTGCTCACGATCGTGGACACCAGCCCCGGGGTGCCCTTCACGTGCAACTGCAGGTGGCCATCGCTCAGACGGGTGCGCGTCACGCCACCGACCTGGTCCGTCAGGAGGGCCCCGAGGCCCTCCGGGTCGCCGGTCGTCTTGACCGTGACGACCGTGTCTGCTCCCACGCTCTGCTTGAGGGCGGCGGGCGTGCCCAGGGCCAGGATCCTGCCGTGGTCCATGACGGCGACCCGTTCGCAGAGCTTGTCCGCCTCCTCCATGTAGTGCGTCGTGAGCAGGATGGTCTGCCCGTCCTGGTTCAGCTCGCCCAGCAGGTCCCACAGCGCCAGGCGGCTCTGGGGGTCCAGGCCGGCGGTCGGTTCGTCCAGGAACAGCACGGCCGGACGGTGGAAGATGGCCCGCGCCACCATGAGGCGTTGGGCCATGCCGCCCGAGAGCGCGTACACCGAGGCTTTCGCCCAGCGGGAGAGCTGGAACTGTGCCAGCAGCTCGTCAGCCATACGGCGCGACTCCTTGGGCCCGATGCCGAACAGCCGGCCGTGGAAGTAAAGGTTTTCCCACACGGTGAGCTGACGGTCCAACGTGTTCTGCTGCGAAACGATGCCGCTCAACTGCTTGGCCAGGGCCGGATGGGCGGCCACGTCGACACCGCCCACGAACGCTCGCCCGGACGTCGGCACGACCCGCGTGGTGAGCATCCCGGCGGTCGTGGTCTTGCCGGCGCCGTTCGGGCCCAGCAGCCCGAAGATCTCCCCGGCCCGCACGTCGAGGTCGAGCCGGTCGACGGCGGCGAAGTCGGCGCCGGCGTAGACCTTGGTCAGCTGCTCGGTGCGGATGACTGCTCGCCGTCCAGCACCGGCGTCCGGGGCGATTGGCTCCACCAGGAGGATGGTAGCGCCCCCTGGAGGCCTGGTCCCGCTCGAGCAGGACGGCTCGGGTCGTGCCGCCAGCCACGCCGAAGGCGAGCTGGCTGGCTATTTGACGACTGAGTGTATAAGGTTACTGCACCGATGAACTGGGGGCAAACGCCTGCCCCGAGTGTATACCCAATAGGAGGAAAGTTCATGAGGAAATTGCTCATGAAGGCCGGCGTGCCGCTCGTGGCGGGGGCAGTCGTGCTCTCCGGTTTCAGCGGAGCGGCATTTGCAGCCAAGCAGCCGAACACAACTAAGCCGACGTTCGACCTTGCCTACGAAGGTCCCCTTTCGGGTGGCAATGCGCAGCTCGGCCTCAACATGGCTTACGCGGTGCAGTACGCCATCAACCAGGCCAACACAGGGAAGTCCCAGTTCGGCTCCCTACCGTTCACGCTCAAGTACGTGGCCAAGGACGACCAGGGCTCGCCGACGCTTTCGCCGACCGACGCCCAGGAGCTCACCTCCAACCCCGCGGTCATCGCCGTTGTCGGCCCCGCCTTCTCTGGCGCCACCAAGGCGGCCGAGCCTACGTTCAGCGCGCACAACCTGGCCACGGTGAGCCCGTCAGCCACGAACACGCTGCTGGCTACGTCCGGATGGCACAACTTCTTCCGGGATGTCGCCGACGACAGCGTCCAGGGCCCGGCTGACGCCAACTACGTGGTCCAGGTGCTCAAGCTGACCAAGCTGTACGTCTCCAACGACGCCAGCACCTATGGCGAGGGCCTGGCCGCCGCCTTTGCCGCCCAGGCGACCAAGGACGGGGCGACGGTGACCACCGGCACGTTCCCCGGCACCAGCCAGTGCAGTGACGGGACGGCCAGCCCCACGCAGTACCCCGATGACGCCGCCACCGTAGTGAGCGCCAAGCCGCAGCTGCTGTTCTATGGCGGCTATTACTGCGACCTCGGCCTTCTCGTCAGCTCGCTGTCCAAGGCGGGCTACACGGGCAAGGTCATGAGCGGGGACGGCAGTGACAGCACTGCGCTCATCTCCGGGACCAACCCGCCCACCGCCGCCAACGGCGTGTACGCCAGCTGCCCGTGCGCCGTCCTCGGCAACACCAAAGCTGACAATGCGTTTGCCAACGGCTTCAAGAAGGTGGCCAAGTTCCCTGTGGGCATCTATTCCGGTGAGGCGTTCGATGCCGCCAACGCGATCATCGCCGAGCTGCAGATCCTTTCGAAGACCAGCGCCGGCACTGGCGCCATCACGCGTATAAACGTCGTCAACGGCCTTCACAAGATCGACTACCACGGCCTCACGAAGGTGGTTTCCTTCCAGCCAAATGGCGACATCGCCGGTGCTGACATCTATGTAAACCAGGTGGTAAACGGCAAGTTAGTCCAACTCGGCCTAGCGTAACCTGATAGTAGTTGTGAACGAGCCGGGTACTCCGCCATTGCGGGGTGCCCGGCTTTTTTCAATCACTTGTTCCTCGTCCCGTGACTCAGTAAAATTTATTGCCAAAAGTTTGATGACAGTTTTCTGAGCGCATGAGCTGCCCGAGTTTCCTTGCCAACAACAACATCTGGGTCTCGCTCATCCTTGGCGGCCTCGCCAACGGCTTCCTTTACGCGCTCATAGCGCTCGGGTACACCCTCGTCTACGGCGTGCTCAAGCTCATCAACTTCGCCCATTCCGAGGTGGTCATGGCCGGTGGGTTCGGCGGCCTGTTCGCCATGCGCGCCGTGCTCGGCACTTCCACTCCGACGGGGTTCTGGGCGATCGGGTTCATGGTCGTGGGGATCGTCGCCGGTGCCGCGGCGGGCGGGGCAACCGCCTTTGTCCTCGAACGGGTGGCTTACCGGCCTCTGCGAAAGCGCAACGCACCCAGGCTTACCTATCTGATAAGCGCCATTGGGGCCTCCTATTTCTTGTTCAACCTGGCGGGCAAGGAGTTCGGGCGCTACACCGCGTTCATCCCGGCGCCCCCGGTGGTCACAGGGGACGCCTTCCGTGTGTGCGGCGTAGGTGTCCAGTCCGTCTGGATCCTGACCATGGTGGTCGCCTTCGTCCTGTTGATCGTGCTCGACACCGTCGTGAACCGGACAAAGCTCGGCAAGGGCATCCGTGCCGTCGCCCAGGACGCCGAGACGGCGAGCCTCATGGGCGTGCACATCGACAGGACGATCTCGCTCACGTTCGTGCTCGGCGGCCTCATGGGCGGCGCCGCCGGGTTCCTCTTCGGGCTCCAGTTCGGCGTCATCTATACCATGGGCTTTGTCCCGGGACTGAAGGCCTTCACCGCCGCCGTCCTGGGCGGCATCGGCAACATCCGGGGGGCCATGATCGGTGGTGTCCTGCTCGGGCTGTTCGAGAGCATCCCGCTGCGCTGGATGTCCGCCGAATGGCAGGACGTCGTAGCTTTCGGCGTGCTGGTGACGCTCCTGCTCTTCCGCCCGACGGGCATCCTCGGTGAGCGGCTCGGGAGAGAGGCGTGACCGCGGCCGGCCCCGTCATGGCCACCGGTCCGGGCGCCCCCACCGGTCCGGGCGCTCCCACCGGTCCGGGCGCTCCCGCCGGCCGGGGGCCCGCCAGGCGCCCGTCGGGGGCGCGGGCGCCTCGCCCGGCGCCGCTGGCCCGCCTGGCGGGCAACGCCTGGGTACGGCGACTTGGCGTGTGCGTGGGGGCTGTACTTGTACTGGCCGTGATGACCGGTCCCGCGGGGAGCAACTCGGCGCCGACATCCGGCTTCACCGGCGCGCTCCAGTTCCCCAGGATGTTCTGGTTCGTCGGGTTCGCCGCCGTGCTGTTCTCCGTCGTCTCGGTCTGGCAGACCTTCGGCGTCGCGTTGAGGACCTGGGCCAACCGCCTTCGCTCGTCGGTCTCGGCGATGACAGCGTCGCGAAGGGTGCGCCTGGGCCTCGACGCCGCCGTCGTCGCCTTTGGCTTCATCTGGGTGTCGGGGATCTCGCCGGACGACACCTGGAAGGGCGGTACCTGCATCGAGATCGGCTTCGGTTTCGCGGCGATGGAGTTTCTTGTTTATCTTTTCGAGCAGCGGTCCCTGCGTGTCACCCGGCTCGGTGCCTACGCCATCGTCGCTGTGTACGGGGTGCTGGCCTGGATGCACAACTCCGTCTCGAAATACCTCAACGACATAGGGGCCGTGCCGCACGACCGGTCCCTCGGCCGGGTCCTATTGTGGCTGGCGCTCGGCCTGTGCGTGCTGGAGGCCCTGCTCTTCGGCCTCGCCGAGCTCCGCAAGCTGGTGCCCGCCCGGCGTGAGCGGCGGCTGGGCACGGTTGCCGGCGTCGTCCTGGTGGTCTACGGATGGCTGATGTGGACGACATGGTCCGTATGGCGGGCGTCCACGCCTCACTCCGTCGCTCACTGGCTGGCCTCCATCGGCATCATGCCCCACAACCGCCCGGCGGGCGTCGTCCTGATGGTGGCCGGGGCGGTCCTCCTGGTGGGAGCCGTGTCGTGGGTGGGCCTGGACGTCGGCCGCGCTTTCGGCGGCTTGCGGCCCGAGCACGGCCGGTTCGAGTTCACCGGGATCACCAAGCAGGCCAAGTTTGCCTACGGGAAAACGGCGATCACGATCGCCGCGCTGCTGGTGGCGGTGCAGTGGCCGTTGCACCTCAACGCCGGCATACAGTCAATTCTCACCACCCAGGTTGCGATCTACGTCCTGCTTGCCATGGGCCTCAACGTTGTCGTGGGCTTTGCCGGGCTGCTGGACCTCGGGTACGTCGCCTTCTGGGCCATCGGGGCCTACACCACCGCCTACTTCACAGGTGCGCTCCCGATCCATCCGCCGTTCATCCTCAACCCGTTCTGGGTCATCCCGTTTTCCATCGCCGCCGCCATGCTCACCGGTGTACTGCTCGGGACACCCACGCTCCGGCTGCGGGGGGATTACCTCGCTATCGTGACCCTGGGTTTCGGCGAGATCATCGAGATCGTCGCCAACAACCTTAACGGGGTGACAGGTGGACCGGCCGGCACCCCGGGGTTCATCCCGCAGTTCTCCGTACACCTCTTCTCGGTCAGGTACCGCTGGACGGGGACGGTCCTGCCCTATTACTACCTGATACTCGGGGTGGCGGTCGTCTTCATGGTCGCCTTTAGTTTCCTCGAACAGTCCCGCGTGGGGCGGTCTTGGACCGCAATTCGCGAAGACGAGGTAGCGGCCGATTCGCTAGGCATCAACACGCTGAAGTACAAGGTCATGGCTTTTGCCATCGGAGCCTCGACGTCGGGGTTCGCCGGGGTCTTTTTCGCCAGCCAGGTCCAGAGCCTGGTGCCCAACGATTTCATCGTCCAGACATCGATCCTGATCCTCGTCTTCGTGATCTTCGGAGGAATGGGCTCGATAGCGGGTGCCGTGATCGGGGCCGCCTTTATCCAGTGGCTGCCCCAGTACCTCCAGATCCACTCGTTCCAGGACTACCAGTTCCAAGACGAGTTCATCTACCTCGGGGCCCTGCTCATCGTCCTCATGATCTTCCGGCCTCAAGGAGTCGTCCCCTCGCGCCGGCGGCGGCGGGAGATCCTGCTTACAGAGGCGGGTGTCGGTTACCCCGACAGCCCGGGTGGCCCGGTCCAGATCAGGTCCATGGGAGAGGCACTGCCGTCTTCGTATGGCAAGTTGTCCCTTGACGAGCCCGGCTATATAGGCCCGGAGACCGAATGACGGCCATCGCGCCCGCCGCCGCTCCGCCCGAGGCGTCGAGCGTTTTGTTCTCGGTCGAGCACGTGACCCTTCGTTTCGGCGGGGTCGTCGGCCTGAGCGACGTGTCGCTCCGGCTGCACCGGGGCGAGATCCTGTCGGTCATCGGCCCGAACGGCGCCGGTAAGACGTCGTTGTTCAATTGCCTGACCGGTGTCTACACGCCCCAGGAGGGGTCGATCATCTTCACTCCCAAAAGTGGCCGCGCCGTCAGCGTCATCGGGCGCAAGCCCTACAAGGTGAACCGGCTCGGGGTGGCCCGGACGTTCCAGACTTCCCGGATGTTCAACGCCTTGACGACCTTCGAGAACGTGAAGATCGGGGCCGAGTCCAAGCAGCACACCGGGCCTGCGGGTGCCATGCTCCGGTTGCGCCGGACCCGGCGCGAAGAGCACGAGAGCGACCTTAGGACGCTGGAGCTCTTGAAGTTCGTCGGCTTGACACGCCGGGCCAACGAGCTTTCCAGCTCGTTGCCCTACGGGGAGCGCCGGCGCCTCGAGATCGCCCGGGCCCTGGGGACGAGCCCCGAGGTGCTGTTGTTGGACGAACCTGCCGCAGGGACCAACCCGGCCGAGAAGATCGAGCTGGCCGAACTGGTCCGCAAGGTCAACTCCGAGCTTGACATCACCGTGCTGTTGATCGAGCACGACATGAAGCTGGTGATGTCGGTGGCGCAGCGGATCGTCGTACTGAACTTCGGCCAGGTGATCGCCGAAGGGTCGCCGGCCGAGATCCAAAGGGATCCGGTCGTGATCAACGCCTACCTCGGTTCCGCCGACACAGATGACGGCGCCGCCCCGGCTGCCGACGGGCTCTGATGGCTCTTCTCGAGGTCACCGGCGCGGAGGTCCGCTATGGCGCCGTCCCGGCCCTGCACGACTTCACGGTCTCGGTCGACCAGGGAGAGATCGTCACGCTGCTCGGCGCCAACGGCGCCGGCAAGACGACCACGCTGCGGATGATCTCGGGGCTGCACCACGCATCCTTGGGCAAGGTCCGTTTCGAGGGGGTCGATATCTCGCGGTTCCCGGCCCACAAGACCGTCGAGCTCGGCATCAGCCACGTCCCTGAGGGCCGTCGGATCTTCGGGCAAATGACGGTGGTCGAGAACCTCGAGATCGGTTCGTACAATAACCCGCACGGGCTGGCCTCCAGGATGGAAAGGGCCTTCGAGCTCTTCCCCGTCCTAAAGGACCGGCGCAAGCAGCAGGGAGGGAACCTCTCCGGCGGCGAGCAGCAGATGCTCGCCATCGGCCGAGCCCTCATGGCCGAACCCAGGCTGCTGCTCTTGGACGAGCCCTCGATGGGGCTGGCCCCGCTGTTCGTCCAGACGATCTTCGAGATCCTGAGGGATATCCGTGCCCAGGGTGTCACCATCCTCCTGGACGAGCAGAACGCGGCTAAGGCTCTCCAGCTGGCCGACCGGGGCTACGTGCTCGAGACGGGAAGGATCGTGCTGCAGGCATCAGCCGACGTCCTGCTGCGCGACGACCGCGTGCGCATGGCGTACCTGGGCGAGGATATCAGCGCCTGACAAGCTCGCCCGTCATCAGGTGCTCGGGGCCTCTGCCCCGGCGACCGCGCTCGTTGACGGCCCGGCGCTGCCCCGGAGCACGACGGGGTCGATGCGCAACCCTTCCCCCCCGGGTGTCGCCGGGCCCTGGTCGCCGTCGTAGAAATGGAGCACCCGGAGCCGGTACCAGATGGCCAGAGTGTCCAGAAGCGAGCGGTAGACCGAGCGCCAGGACACCGTGCTCGTGAACTGGTGGCGTAGGCGGATCGGGGCTTCGAGGAACCGCTTGTAGCCCAGGCGCCGGGCGATCACAAATAGCTCCAGGTCGAAGGCAAAGCGCTTTTCCACCATCCGGGGCAGCACGGCGGACAGCACGTCCCGACGTATGAGCTTGATCCCGGTCTGGGTGTCACGGATGTTCAGACGGAACCCTATCCGGACCACCTGCTGGTAACCCCATGAATAGACGCGCCTCAGGAGCGGGTACTCGACCTCCGAAAGCGGGTGGCGCTTGCTGCCGAGGATTATGTCGGGGCTGTACAGGCGCACCATGGTCTGGAACGAGTCGAGCAGTATGGGGTCCAGATCTCCGTCGGCGTCTATGAAGCCCAGGTAACGGCCCCGGCCCCGGGCCAAGCCGATGCGCAGGGCTGCCCCTTTGCCCTGGTTGTGGGCGAAAACCAGGTTGGTGAGCTGAGGGTGGCCCGCCACTATTTCGTCGAGGTCGTGGTCGCTCCCGTCCGTGGAGCCGTCCGAGACCGCCACGACCTCGTAGGTCGCGCCCGAAGCGTCGAGCACCGCGAGCAGCCGCTCGATCGTCGGGACGAGCAACCGCCCGGGGTTGTAGTACGGGACGACGACAGAGAGGTCCAAAGAGGCGTCGAGCAGCGCCAGGTTGGCTCGCTCGACCAGCCCGGCGCCCCCGCGGTCGCCGCGGCCCAAGAAAGCAATGAACAGCATGCCTGCGCAGACGACGGAGCTGGCCAGGACCATGACCAGGGCGATCTCGGTCATGGACCGGTGCCAGATCGTCGCGCCGACGATGGCCACCAGGATGCCGGGCCAGCACAGGCTGGCCGAGATCCGGCCGCCCCGGCTCAAGTGGTAGTGCAGCAGTACCGTCACCAGACCGAGAAGAGCCCCGCTGAAGCTCAAGAGCCCGACGACGCTCGCCGCCGGAGCATACGGCCGCCCGAAAAGGGCCCTCACTGTTTGGGAGGCCAACAGGGTGACGACCAGGGCGGCGGCGAAGCCGGTCACGGCCACCGCCGTAGAGCCAAGCGCGAACATCAGGCGCTGGTTGGGCCTGCTGTCCGGCCCAACCAGGTGGGGCACGTCCCCTCCGACCAGCCGGGGGAAAGTGACGGCCGCGATCGCCCCGGGCGCCAGTAGGGCTATCTGGGCCACGGTGGCAGCCGCGGCGTACCAGCCCGAGGTGGCGGGCCCAAGCCAGTGGCGGGCCAGTACGACGTCTACGGCGGTGAGCGCCCAATAGCCCGTGAAGGCCACCGCCGCGACCTTGGCTTGGCCCCACCGCAGGTGAGAGGAGGTGCTGGCGGGGGGAACGACGAGCTCGGCCGGCGTGTCCCGCTCAGGATGGCCCAGCAGCCGCCTCAGCCCGATGAGCACGATGACCGCGGTCACGAGCTCGCCCCAGACCATCGCCACGAACGCCCCCTCGAGCCCGCCGCCCCGGCGCACCAAGACCACACCGACCCCCAGGCGGACGGCCATGCCGGCCAGCAGTCCCGTGGAGAGGAGCGGCCAGCGGCCCTGGCCTGCGAGCACCCCCTTGGGCACCACGCTGATGCCGACGGGCAAGGCGTAGGCGCCGAGCAGCAGAGCGCTCGTGATCGAGGGAAGGTGCAGAAAGCGCTCGACCAGAGGGGAGATCGCCAACAGCACAGCGCATACGCCGGCCCCAAAGGCGCTGGCCTCGACCAATAATGGCCCGGCCACCACTTGTGCCACGCGTCCACCGGCGCTGGTGGCGCTGACGGTCCGGCCCACGGCCACTTGCAGGGCGTTGGCCGGCACTTCGAACACAAGGGTCAGGGCGGCCAGGGCCCCCAGCGCCCCGAAAATGGCGGGGGCGGCGGAGCGGGCCACCAGGACCAGGTAACCGAAACTGCCCAGGTTGACGGCCAAGGTCACGGCGGCGACGGCCCAGCGCCCGCTCTGGCGGCGCCCCTCTGGTTTGTGGTCTCGTCCCATGGTCTCGTCCCGGTGATGGAGACGCGAACCCGGAGCGGGCGCCGTTCCGGTATTGTTCGGCTCCGGTACCGCTCGGCGTCTCTAACAGCGAGAGTACCTGTCACCTTCGACCCAGACCGGGAGGCCTGTTGCCATCGGCCCCACCACCAGTTGCGCTGAGCGGGCGCCTGGCCGTGCCCATTGACATCGAGCGCCTAGTGGCGTCGGTCCGTTTCGACGTTGCGTCCCAGGTGGCAGAGGTGTCGGCGCGCCTGGAACTTTGCCTCGACGGTCCCCCAGGGTGCCCCGTCTTCGACCTTCGCCAGCCCATCGCTACCGCGTCGCTGGACGGAGCATCTCTCCCGCCCGACGCCCTGGCTTACTGCGACATGGGCGCGGGCGAAGATGCCCGGATGCGGGTCGTGGACGTGACCTGCTCCGATGGCGCCCTCCACCTACTCGACCTCAGCTACCGTCTCGGGACGCCCGAAGCGACGGGAGCGTCTGCGATCGAATGGTCACCCGGAGGGGTCTCCTGGGACCTGCTGATGTCCGACCTGGAGCCAGGGCGTTACCTGGAGATGTGGTTCCCAGCCAACCTGTGCCACGACGCCGTGCGCATCGAGCTCGACGTCGAGGTGACGGGGACGGGCCGCCCTCACCTGCTCCTGGCCAATGGGGCGCTCGAGGAGCGCGCCAAGGGCGCGCACTGGAGAGTGCGTTACCCGCGCCACTACACCTCGCTCTCGCCTTTGCTCGTGCTCGTGCCCGCCGACGAGGTGGAGGTCCGCCAGGCGCGGACCGCGGCCGGCGGAAGGCAGTTAGGGCTGACGGTGGCGGCCTTGGCGGGTTCAGGCACCGACCTCGACGCGGTCATGGCGGACACGTCGGCGTGGTTGGCCTATTTCTCGGCCCGCTATGGCCGCTTTCAGGGCGACAAGTTCCTGGCCGTCCTGTGGGGCACGGCCAGGGGAATGGAGTACGACGGGGCGACGACGACGTGCGCACCGGCCCTCGAGCACGAGGTGTTCCATAGCTGGTTTGGGCGCGGCGTCAAGCCCGCCTGCGCATCCGACGGTTGGATCGACGAGGCCATGGCCAGCTGGGCCACCGCGTCGCGCCGGGCGCCGACCGGGCGCTTCCAGGCCGAGGCCCTCGGTTTGGACGAGGAGCCGAGCGTGCTGGCCCCCCTCCACCCCTGGAGCCGCCGCACGCCTCGGGAGGCGTACACGGCGGGGAGCCGGCTGCTTTCGGGTTTGGCTCATATGGCCGGGGGAGCAGCACAGCTCAGGTCCGCGCTCGCCGCCTGGTACGGCACCTATGGAGGAGGTGCGGCGAGCACGCAGGACCTCGCCCGGCACCTCGGAGAGTGGTGCGGGCGGGACTTGAGCCCCTGGTGGGACCGCTATGTGTACGGCGCGGACGGCACCGCGCCGTAAGGGGGACGGGCGGCCGCGGTTTGCACAGGGTGCGCCTATGGCTATACTGGCCAGGCCGTCTAACCGAAGTCCATGGTTGCCCGCCCGCCGTCAGGCGGCGGGGACGCCGTGGCACAACGTGAAACGAGCTCCGCCCGGGAACCCCCGAGCGGAGCGTCCCGCGTATAAGAGGACCCAGGATGCCCGCCAAGGCCCCTAAAAGAGCGATTGTCGGCGAGAAGGTCGGCATGACCCAGATCTGGGATGAGAGCCAGCGCTCCGTCGCGGTCACGGTCGTACGGGTGGCGCCCGTCCGCGTCGTCCAGGTGAAGACGCCTGGCGCCGACGGCTACGCCGCCCTACAGGTGACCTACGGTTCGCGCCGGCCGAGTACTGTCAACAAGCCTCTCGGCGGTCATTACGCCAAGGCCAAGGTCGACCCGGGCCGGGCCCTGGTCGAGCTGAGAGTGGACGACACTTCCTCGTTCGCCGTGGGCCAGGAGCTCGGTGTCGACATATATGCCGCGGGCGACAAGGTCGATGTCACCGCGACCAGCAAGGGACGCGGCTTTGCCGGTGCCATGGAACGTCACAACTTCAAGGGCCAGGGCGCTAGCCACGGCAACCACAAGCACCACCGGGCCCCCGGCTCGGTAGGTGCGTGCGCCACCCCGGCCCGGGTCTTCAAGGGCACCCGGATGGCGGGCCGCCTGGGCAACGACCGGGTGACCACACTTAATCTCGAGGTCGTTTCGGCTGACGCCGAACGCAGCCTGCTGCTCCTGAAAGGCGCCGTCCCCGGGCCCCGGGGCGGCCTGGTGTTCATCAGGGACGCAGTCAAGGGGACCAAATGACAGGGGCTCCTCTCGACGTGCGGGCCCAGGACGGGACCGTGACCGCCACGGTCGAGCTCGACCCCGAGGTCTTCGGGGTGGAGCCCAACGTCCACCTCATGCACCAGGTCGTCACCGCCCAGCTGGCAGCGGCCCGCTCCGGAACCCAGAGCACCAAGACCAGGGCGGAGGTTTCGGGCGGCGGCGCGAAGCCTTACAAGCAGAAGGGCACGGGCCGCGCCCGCCAGGGGAGTACGCGGGCACCGCATTTTGCCGGAGGCGGCGTCGCCCTGGGCCCAAAACCGCGCAGCTACCGCCAGCGGACCCCGCGCAAGATGGTGCAGCAGGCTTTGCGGGGCGCTCTGTCCGATCGTGCCCGCGCCGGCCAGGTCCTAGTCGTCGAGGGCTGGGACTTCGACGTGCCGAGCACGAAGTCCGCCCAGGCCGCGCTCTCGACCCTCGGTATCACCGGTAAGGCGATGATCGTGTTGTCGCGAGGTGACGAGCGCGCCTTCAAGTCGTTCCGCAACCTGACCGAGGTCGACATCGTTCTTTCCGGCGAGCTGGCGGCCTACGACGTCCTGTGCAGCGACTCGGTCGTATTCACTCGCCAGACCCTTCCGGGTAACAGCTCCTGGGCCGAGGCCCCGGAGACGGCGGCCACAGGGACCACGGCTCAAGAGACGACGTCAACGCCGGAGACGGAGGAGGGCGCCTAATGGACGATCCCCGCGACGTGCTCATACGCCCGGTCGTCTCCGAGAAGTCCTACGCGTTGAGCGAGAAGGGCGTCTATATATTCGTCGTCGCCCCCGAGTGCAACAAGGTTGAGATCCGCCGGGCCGTCGAGCGGGTCTTCAACGTCAAGGTGACCAGCGTCAACACCGTCAACCGGCCGGGCAAGCGCAAGCGCAACCGCAGGCAGGCAACCTTCGGGAAGCGGCCGGACACCAAGCGGGCGATAGTGACGCTGGCCGCCGGGCAGTCGATCGCATTGTTCGAAACGAGCTGAGGGCACTGATGCTTCGTTCCCGCAAACCAACCAGCGCCGGTCGACGGTTCCAGACCGTTTCGGCCTTCACCGAACTGACGACGGACCGGCCCGAACGGACCTTGACCGTCCCTAAGCCGGGCACCGGCGGGCGCAACTCCTATGGGCGCCAAACGGCCCGTCACCGGGGCAGCGGCCACAAACGCCAGTACCGCCTGGTCGACTTCAAACGCACCAAGGACGGCGTCCCGGCGACGGTCGCCTCTATCGAGTACGACCCCAACCGCAACGCCCGCATCGCCCTGTTGCATTACCACGACGGCGAAAAGCGTTACATATTGGCCCCCGCCCGCCTGGCGGTGGGGGACGTGCTGCGCAGCGGCAAAGGGGCCGAGATCCGGGTCGGCAACGCCCTGCCCATGCGCTTCATACCCGTGGGGTCGGTCCTCCACAACATCGAACTGAAGCCTGGTGGCGGCGGCAAGCTCGCTCGCAGCGCCGGTTCCAGCATCCAGTTGGTGGCCAAAGAAGGAGAGTTCGCCACACTGAGGCTTCCCTCGACAGAGATGCGCCGGGTGCCCATCGACTGCCGGGCCACCATCGGTGAGGTCGGCAACGCCGAGGCCGAGCTCATAAAGATCGGTAAGGCAGGCCGTAACCGCTGGAAGGGCGTCCGTCCCCAGAGCCGTGGCGTCGCCATGAACCCGGTGGACCACCCTCTGGGTGGCGGCGAAGGCAAGTCTTCGGGGGGGCGGCACCCTGTTTCTCCCTGGGGGCAGCCCGAAGGACGCACGCGCCACTCCCACCGGCCTTCGGACCGCTTGATCATCCGTCGCCGCCGTGGTCGCGGCGCCAGGAGGTAATGAATGCCCCGCAGTCTCAAGAAAGGCCCGTTTGTGGACGGCCACCTGTTGCGAAAGGTGGACGACCTCAACAGCCGCAACGAGAAGAGGGTCATCAAGACCTGGTCTCGGCGGTCGACGATCATCCCCGACATGGTGGGCCACACCATTGCCGTTCACGACGGCCGCAAGCATGTCCCTGTGTACGTGACCGAGTCGATGGTCGGCCACAAGCTGGGTGAGTTCGCTCCCACGCGGACTTTCCGCTACCACGCCGGCCAGGAGCGGCAGGCGAAGCGCTGATGCCAGGGCCCAAGACCAACGAGCGTGAAGGGACACGGGCGGTGTTGCGCCACGTGCGTGTAAGCCCTTACAAGTTGCGCGAGGTCGTCGACGCCATTCGCGGCAAACCTGTCCACGAGGCAGCCGACCTGCTCCGGTTCGTCGAAAGGGACGCGGCGTCCATCGTGGGGAAGCTGCTCAATTCGGCCGTGGCCAATGCCGCCAACAACGATGGGCTCGATCCCGAAGAGCTGTACGTTTCCGCGTGCTACGTCGACGAGGGCCCGACCGCCAAGCGTTGGCGGCCCCGGGCCCGAGGCCGGGCGGCCCGGATCCGCAAGCGTTCCAGCCACGTAACGGTGATTGTCAGCCGCCTGCCCGAAGACCGGCTGGCCCGCCTACAGGCCCGCCGGCGGGCCGAGAACCTGGCCATGCGGGCGCGCCGGGTCGAGGCCACGCGCCGGGCGAGGGCCGAGACGACTGAAGGTGCGAGCCGAAGGGAACGTCGCCACCCCGAGGCCTTCCCCGCTCCCGAGCCGGAGACGACTGAGACGACCGGCACAACCGGTCCGGCCGGGGTACCGGAGGCAGAGGTGGCGACCGTTCCCGATGTTTTGTCAGCTAGTGCTGACGAGACGCCTGAAACGGCGCAGGCGGCCCCGCCGGCCCAAGAGGTTCCCGAGGCACAAGCCGAAACCGACGGCGACGAAGAGAAGGACAGCTAATGGGCCAGAAGGTCAACCCGTACGGTTTCCGCCTGGGCAATACCACCGATTGGAAGTCAAGGTGGTTCACGGACCGCGACTACCAGAACTACCTGATCGAGGACGTCCACATCAGGGACTACCTCAACAAGGAACTGGAGCGCGCCGCGGTAAGCCGGGTCGAGATCGAACGCACCCGGGACCGCTTGCGTATAGACGTCCACACGGCCCGGCCCGGGATAGTTATCGGGCGGCGCGGCGCCGAGGCGGACCGGCTCCGCACGAAGCTGGCGGAGATTACCAAGAACCCGAAGGTCCAGCTCAACATCCAGGAGATAAAGCAGCCGGAGCTGGACGCCGCCCTAATGGCCCAGGGTATCGCCGACCAGTTGGCCGGCCGGGTGAGCTTCCGGCGAGCGATGAAGCGTACGGTCCAGACGGTGCAAAAGGCGGGCGCCATGGGCGTGCGCGTGCAGTGTTCAGGCCGGCTTGGTGGTGCGGAAATGTCCCGGCGTGAGTCCTACCGGGAGGGGCGTGTGCCCCTGCACACGCTGCGCGCCGACATCGATTACGGCTTCCGGGAGGCTAAGACCACTTACGGGCGTATCGGCGTAAAGGTCTGGATATACAAGGGCGACATCCTTCCCTACAAGACTTCCAGCGAAGACAAGATCAGCCGCGAGGCGGCCATGGCCGTCGGCGAGGCCTCGGGCCTGGGCGGCCCCCGCCGAGTCGTGACCGCGGGTGGGGGGCGCCGGCGTCCCGACATGGGTGAGCCCGGTACTACGCCCGCCCCCGCTGCCGTTCCCGAAAAGGAGCCGGTGGTGGCGGCCGAGCGCGAGATCGTGCCGGTGGACCCTGAGTTGGAGAGGCTGCTGCAAGAAGAAGAAGAGATCGAGCGCCGCACTCGTGGCGAGCACCACGAGACTCCCCATTTCCCGAGGGACTAGTAGCCATGTTGATGCCTCGCAAGGTAAAGCACCGCAAGCAGCAACGTGGCCGTATGGGGGGCCTGGCCAAGGGCGGCACCGAGATCACCTTTGGGGACTATGGGATCCAGGCCATGGAACCGGGCTGGATCTCGGCTCGCCAGATAGAGGCTGCCCGTATTGCCATGACCCGTCACGTGCGCCGCGGCGGCAAAGTTTGGATCCGCTTGTTCCCGGACAAGCCCGTGACGGTCAAGCCCGCCGAGACCCGCATGGGTTCGGGCAAGGGCAACCCCGAGTTCTGGGTCGCCGTGGTGAAGCCCGGCCGGGTCATGTTCGAGCTCGCCGGTGTGAACGAGGCGCTAGCGCGTTCGGCCATGGAGCGCGCCATCCAGAAGCTCCCCATAAAGGCTCGCTTCGTCACCCGCGCCCATCAAGAAGAAGTTGAGGTGTAAATGAGCAGCCCCTCCGAACTTCGCCAGCTGAACGACGACGAGCTGGAGCAGCGCCTGAGCGAAACCAAGGAAGAACTGTTCAACCTGCGCTTCCAGCTCGCCATGGGCAAACAGGACAATTCGGCGCGCATGGGCCAGGTCCGCCGCGAGGTGGCACGGGCGCTCACCTTGCAGGGCGAGCGTAAGGCGGGCGCCCCCCGGGCTGTCGTCGGCGCCGGGGCGGACAAGAGAGCCGACAAGAGAAAGGTGGCACGCTGATGTCTGGGCCCAGCCCTGGCGGCGGAGCCGAAGAACTGACCACAGGGCAGGACGCGCCCGCTCCGGCGGCGGCAACCAAGCCGGCATCGTCGGCGGGCCAGTCACGGTCGGCTTCGGCGCCCCCGGTCGAGCCCCGCTCGGGGCGGCGCAAGGTGCGCGAGGGAATAGTTGCTTCGAACGCCATGGACAACACGGCCGTCGTACTAGTCGTCGAGCGGGTGCGCCACGCCCGTTATGCGAAGACGGTGCAGCGCACGAAGCGCCTTTACGCCCATGACGAGGCCAACGATGTCAAGGTCGGCGACCGGGTGCGCCTCACCGAGACGCGTCCGCTGTCCAAGCTGAAGCGTTGGCGCGTCGAGCAAGTCCTCGAGCGGGCGCGATAGGGGGCCGGAGTGATCCAGCAAGAAAGCCGGCTGCGTATAGCCGACAATTCCGGCGCCCGGGAAGTCCTCTGCATCAAGGTGCTCGGGGGTTCGCGCCGGCGCTATGCGTCCATTGGGGACATTTTCGTCGCCACCGTCAAGGACGCCATCCCCGGTGCGAACGTGAAAAAGGGCGACGTTGTCAAGTGTGTTGTCGTCCGGACGAGGAAGGAAAAGCGGCGGCCGGACGGCAGTTACATCCGGTTCGACGAGAACGCCGCCGTGCTCATAAATGACCAGATGCAGCCCCGAGGCACCCGCATATTCGGGCCCGTGGGCAGAGAGCTGCGAGATAAGCGCTTCATGCGGATCGTCTCGCTCGCTCCGGAGGTGTTGTAGAGAATGAAGATCCACAAAGGTGACAACGTGGTCGTGTTGTCCGGCAAGGACAAAGGGCGCCGCGGCGAGGTCGTACGGGCCTTCCCCAAGGAAGGTCGCGTCATCGTCGAAGGTGTGCACCGGGTGAAGCGCCACCAGCGCACCACCCAGGTGCGCAAGCGCGCCGGCATTATCGAAAAGGACCTGGCCGTGCCGGTGTCCAAGGTGGCGCTCGTCTGCCCGAAGGAGCACACGCCCACGCGTGCCGGTTACCGTACTGCCGACGGGTCCAAGCGCAGGATCTGTGCCCGCTGCGGTGAGGGCCTCTGATGTCGCCGGCCGGTAAGGGCTCTCCGGGCAAGGGCGGGAAGGCGGCCGGCGGTAAGGCCGGCGGCAACTCGAGCAAGAGCTCCGGGAGCCGGGCAGCCGCTCCCCGCAAACCGGCGCCTCCGGGCGCCGCGCCCTCCGGCAGGGCTACCTCGGCTCGGGCGGGCGCAGCTGTCAAGGCCGCTCCGGGACGCCCGGCGCGCTCGGCCGAGAGGCCGCGGCTGCGCACGCGCTATGCGAGCGAGATCCGTGACTCCTTGCAGAGCGAGCTCGGTCTGCCCAATACCATGCTGGTGCCCCGCATGGAGAAGATCGTTCTGAACATGGGCGTGGGCAAGGCGGTGGCTCAGCCGTCGCTCCTCGAGGGAGCGGTCCGGGACCTCACCGTGATAAGCGGGCAGCGGCCCATCGTGACCAAGGCCAAGAAGTCCATCGCCGCCTTCAAGTTGCGCCAGGGCAACGCCATCGGTGCCAAGGTGACCTTGCGGGGGGACCGGATGTGGGAGTTCTTCGACCGGCTCATCTCCTTGGCCATCCCCCGTATACGTGACTTCCGGGGGCTGTCGCCCAAGGGTTTTGACGGGCGGGGTAATTACACCTTCGGTGTCAACGAGCAATTGATCTTCCCCGAGATCGAGTACGACAAGATCGATGCTCCCAGGGGCATGGACGTGACCATCGTGACAACGGCCCGGACGGACGCCGAAGGGCGTGCTCTTTTGGATGCTTTCGGTTTTCCTTTCCGCAAGGAAGGTGCCGCCTGATGCGTTTTCCTCTCGAACCAGTCCTGAGCCAGGCTTAGGAGCAAGGACGACATGGCCAAGAAGGCTTTGATAATAAAGTCGCAGCGCAAACCCAAGTACAAGGTCAGGGCTTACACGCGGTGCCGGCGGTGCGGGAGGCCGCATTCCGTGCTGCGCAAGTTCGGGCTGTGCCGCATCTGCCTGCGCGAGCTCGTCCACGCCGGCGAGATCCCAGGCGTCACCAAGTCGAGCTGGTAGGAGGCTGCGCCATGACGATGACTGACCCCGTCGCCGACATGTTGACCAGGTTGCGCAATGCGAACGTGGCTCACCACGACACGACACGGATGCCTTCTTCCAAGCTCAAGGAGGCGCTCGCCACGATCCTCCTGCGGGAGGGCTACATTTCGGATTTCAAGGTCCTGAGCGATGACAAGCGCCCGGGGCGGTTCCTGGAAGTGACGATGAAGTACGCCCCTGACCGCACTCGCACGATCTCGGGGCTGCGGCGCGTGTCCAAGCCCGGGCTGCGCGTCTACACCGGCGCCGACAAATTGCCCCGGGTGTTCGGTGGCCTCGGTGTTGCCGTGCTGTCGACGAGCCAGGGCCTCATGACTGACCGCGAGGCCCGCAAGCGCCGGGTAGGAGGCGAAATCCTCTGTTACGTCTGGTGACCATGTCGTCGAGTGAGTTGAGGAGCATCCCGTGTCTCGTATAGGTCGAACCCCAGTGCCGGTCCCCTCCGGGGTGAAGGTAGCCCTCGAGGGCCGCTCCGTGACCGTCAGCGGGCCGCGCGGTTCGCTCAGCCACGAGGTCGCCGGGGAGATAACCGTCCGCCACGAGGGCGAGGAGCTGTTGGTGGAGCGCCCGGACGACGAGCGGCGCAGTCGCTCTCTGCACGGGCTGACGCGCACGCTCGTCAACAACATGGTGGTGGGCGTCACAAACGGCTTCGCCAAGGACCTGGAGATCGTCGGGGTCGGTTACCGTGTTACACCCAAGGGCCCGACGACGCTGGAACTGGCCTTGGGCTACAGCCATGCCATCACGGTGGAGGCTCCTTCGGGGATCACGTTCGAAGCGCCGTCGCCCATCCGCATAACCGTGCGCGGCAACGACAAGCAGGCGGTCGGAGAAGTGGCGGCCAAGATCCGCAAGCTCCGCCCGCCCGAGCCCTACAAGGGCAAAGGCGTCCGTTACGCAGGTGAAGTGGTCCGGCGCAAGGCCGGCAAGGCTGCGAAGTGAGGACCATATGAGCAATGTCAAGGACAAGCAGAGGGCCCGTGCCCGCCGGCACTTCCGCGTGCGCAAGAAGGTGCACGGTACCGAGGCGCGTCCCCGTCTAGCCGTTTTCCGCTCTAACCACCACGTTGTAGCCCAGGTCATCGACGACGTTTCTGGGCGTACACTGGCCGCGGCGTCCTCGCTCGAGGCCGGCGTGCGCGCCGCGGGGCCGACCGGCAACCGCACGGCGGCGGCCGCCGTGGGCAAGCTTGTAGCCGAAAGAGCCAAAGCGGCTGGGGTGACCAAGGTCGCCTTCGACCGAGGAGGTTTCATGTACCACGGCAGGGTCGCCGCTCTGGCTGATGCTGCTCGAGAATCCGGACTGGAGTTCTAAGGCAGATGGCCGAGCAGCAGCAATACCAGGACCGAACGATCAAGGTCAACCGGGTCGCCAAAGTTGTGAAGGGCGGGCGGCGCTTCAGTTTCGCCGCGCTCATGGTGGTAGGGGACGGCGCCGGCACCGTCGGCTTGGGCTATGGCAAGGCCAAAGAGGCGGGTCTGGCCGTTCAAAAGGGCATCGAAGAGGCCAAGAAGAGCCTGTGCCGGGTGCCCTTGGCCGGGTCGACCATCACCCATCCGGTTATAGGCGAAGCCGGCGCGGGCCGGGTCCTGCTGAAGCCGGCCGCCCCCGGTACCGGGGTCATAGCCGGAGGTGCGGCACGGCCCATACTCGAGCTTGCCGGTGTGCACGACGTCGTGGCCAAATCGCTCGGGTCCTCCAACAGCATCAACGTGGCGCAGGCCACCATGGCCGGCTTGCGGGCGCTCATGCGCCCCGACGAGATAGCTCGCCGGCGTGGCCTGTCCCCCGAGGAGATCACTCCCAGTGGCGTGCTCCGGGCCTACAACGAAGCCCAGCGGGCGCCGCACGTGCCCACAGAGGTGGCGTGATGGCGGAGGACCGCATCAGCGTGAAGCAGGTCCGGTCGGCCATCGGCACGACGCCCAAGCACCGGGGCACGCTGCGCGCCCTTGGGCTCGGCCGGATCGGGCGGACGGCGGTCTTGCCGGACCGCCCCGAAATCCGCGGCATGGTGGCTCGGGTGACCCACCTCGTCGAGGTTGCCCCCTACGAAGGGGCGGCACCAGAGCGAGCCGCACGACGCAAAGGGGCAGGTAAGTGAAAGTCCACGATCTTCAGCCCGCTCCGGGCTCGTCCCGGCCCCGCCGGCGCGTCGGGCGCGGTATCGCCGGCAAGGGCGGCAAGACGGCGGGTCGCGGCACCAAAGGAGACAAGGCCCGCGGGCAGAGCAAACCCGGGTTCGAGGGCGGCCAGCTCCCCCTGACCCAGCGCATCCCCAAGCTGAAGGGCTTCAAGAACCCCTTCCGGGTCGAGTACGTGGTGGTAAACCTCGAGACCCTCGAGCACCTGGGATCGTCCGAGGTCAACCCGGACGTGCTGCGGGAGGCCGGGCTGGTGGCCAAGAAGGGCCTGGTCAAGGTGCTGGGCCGGGGGGAACTGACCCGGCGTGTCAACGTCTCGGCGCACGCGTTCTCGGCCTCGGCCGCGGCCGCTATCCAGGCCACGGGCGGTTCGGTGCAGATCCTGCCGCCGCCTTTCGGTCACGGCCGACCGCCCGCCAGGGGCAACGCGCTCACCAGTCGGTAGCCGGGAACTGCTAGGACTGGGGACCGAAAATGACTTCCGGGGACACTAGGGCACAGCCCACTGGGACACAGGAGTAGTTCGGGAGCGCCGCCATGCCAATACCTACCAGCATCCGGAACTTGAAAAACGCGTTCCTGATCGGGGACCTGCGTAACAAGATCATCTTCACCCTGTTCATCATCGCCGTCTACCGGCTGGGCGACAACATCATCTGCCCCGGGATCGACTTCAACGCCGTCCAGTCGCTGGCCTCGGCGGCCAACAAGGGCGGCGTCATCGCCTACCTCAACCTCTTCTCGGGCGGCGCCCTGACCAAGATGGCGGTGTTCGGGCTCGGGATCATGCCCTACATCACCAGCTCCATCATCATCCAGCTGCTGATGGTGGTCATCCCCAAGTTCGAACAATGGCGGGAGGAGGGCCCGAGCGGCCAACGGAAGTTGACCCAGGTCACCCGGTACATGACGATCGCCCTCGCCATCATGCAGTCGACGGGGCTCGCCTATGCTTTCCACAACGGCGGAGGAGGCCTGATCGGCGGGACCCCGCTCAATGTCGACCTCATCCCCGACTTCACCGTCCCGCGCGTCCTGCTTATCGTGCTCACGATGACCGGGGGCACCGTGGTGGTCATGTGGCTGGCCGAGCTCGTCACCCAGCGGGGCATCGGCCAGGGGATGTCCGTGCTCATCTTCACCAACGTGATCTCGGGCCTGCCCAGCCAGGGCGACGCCCTGCTCAAGTCGGCCGGTTGGCCCAAGTTCTCGTTCTTGGTGGCGCTGGCCCTGTTCTTCTTGGTGATGATCGTGTTCGTCGAGCTCTGCCAACGCCGGATACCGGTGACCTTCGCCAAGAGAGTCGTCGGCCGGCGCATGTACGGCGGCCAGAGCACCTACATCCCGATGAAGCTCAACACCGGTGGCGTCGTACCCATCATCTTCGCCGCATCCGTGCTCTACTTCCCGATCCTCATCTCCAACGTCTTCCCGAGCACGGGCTGGGGCAAGGACGTCCAAACCTGGATCAGCACCCACCTGGCGCAGCCGAGCAACCTGGTCTACGTGTTCCTGTACGGCGGGCTCATCCTGGTGTTCGCCTACTTCTACGCCGGCATCACCTTCGACCCTCACCAACAGGCGGAGGTCATCCGCAAACAAGGCGGCTACATCCCGGGCATCCGGCCCGGGTTCCCGACCGAGCGCCACCTGCAGAACATCTTGTACAGGGTTACTCTCCCGGGCGCGCTGTTCCTGGCCCTGGTGGCTCTGCTCCCCTCCATCTTCCTGGCCATCTGGAACATCCAGAACTACCCCTTTGCCGGCACCACCCTGCTCATCGCCGTCGGCGTGGCCCTGCAGACCATGCAGCAGGTCGATAGCCAGCTCATGTTGCGCAACTACGAAGGGTTCCTGCGCTAGTGGCCGGGCCCTGCGCGGACGCGAGTCTGCGCATCGTTGTCCTCGGGCGCCAGGGGTCAGGCAAGGGGACCCAGGCGGCCCGCCTGAGCGCCATCTACGGGCCGCCCCACGTCTCGACCGGCGATGCCTTCCGCGCCGCGGCCGGGAGCGGCTCAGAGCTCGGGCGTACGCTCAAGGCCTACATGGACAGGGGAGATCTCGTCCCCGACGACGTCGTCGTAGGGGTGATCAAGGAGCACCTGTTCGGGCCTGACGCTCCCTCCGGGTTCATACTCGACGGTTTCCCTCGCAATGTGGGCCAAGCCGAGGCGTTGGCCGAGATGGCCGGGCCCCGGGGCCTCGACGTCGTGATCGACCTCGAGGCCGACACGAAGGAAGTGCTCCAGCGCATGGCCGGTAGGCGCGTGTGCACCAAGTGCGGCGCCACCTACAACATCGTCGACAACCCGACCAAGGTGCCGGGCCGCTGCGACGTCTGCGGGGGCCCGCTGGCGCAGCGCGACGACGACACCGAAGAGGCCATCCGCCGTCGCCTCGAGATCTACGAGACCACCACCGCCCCCCTCATCGACTGGTACCGCCAACGTGGGTTGCTGGCCACCGTCAACGCCGTCGGTGACGTGGACACTGTCACCGTACGAGTGGTGGCGGCCGTGGAGGCAGCCCGCCAGAGCAAGGACACGGGTAGCCTGGGAGCATGAGGCGCCGGCCCGACGAGATAGCCAAGATGCGCCGGGCGGGCCGGGTAGTAGCCGAGATGCTGGAGGTCACCTCGGCGGGCGTCAGGCCGGGCGCCACGACGGCGCAATTGGACAAATTGGCCCGCGAGGTGCTCGAACGGCGCGGCGCCCGTTCCAACTTCCTCGGGTACCACGGTTTCCCGGCCGTGATCTGCACGTCGCCCAACAACGTCATCGTCCACGGGATACCCGGGCCGTACGTCGTCCAGGAGGGCGACATCGTCTCGCTC
>JBEKNX010000013.1:0-24936 GCA_049522375.1 Acidimicrobiales bacterium
AAGCCGTGGGCGAACATCAAAACGTCGCCGGGGCGCAGGTTGGGCTCGACCGCCTCTTTGTAGATCTCCTGCTGGGCGGTGTCCGGCGCCAGCATCATGATCACGTCGGCCTCGGAGGCCGCCTCAGCCGAGCTCATGACCCGCAAGCCGGCCGCCTCGGCCTTGGCCGACGACGACGAGCCCGGGCGTAACCCCACCCTTACGTCCACCCCCGAGTCCCGGAGGTTGAGGGCGTGAGCGTGGCCCTGCGAGCCATAACCGATGATGGCTACCTTCCGGGCGGTGATGACAGAAGGGTCAGCGTCGTGCTCGTAGTAAATGGTGGCCATTGCCTGCCTTTCAGTTGCGGTTCTTGTGATGGAGGGGTGGCCGCTCCAACTTGGGCAATGCCACCCGGCCTGTGCGCTGGATCTCGATGATCCCGTAGGGCCGCAGCAGTTCCTCGAAATCGTCCAGCATCGAGGGCTGCCCGGCCAGCATAACGGTGAGGGCCTCCTGCCCCACGTCCACGATGGTCGCCCCGAAAATGCGGACCAGGTCGCCCACCTCGCCCCGGGAGGGCCCGGCCCCGCCGGGGGGCGCGCAGCGCACGGAGAGAAGAGCCAGCTCGCGCTCGATGGCCTCGCCCGGCGTCATTTCCGTTATTTTCACCACGTTGACGAGCTTGAAAAGCTGTTTGGTCAGCTGCTCGACCGAAGTCTCTTCCAGGTCCACCACTATGGTGATCCGGCTGAACGACTCGTCGTCGCTCGGGGCAACAGCCAAAGAGATTATGTTGAAACCCCGGCGGGCGAAAAGCGCCGACACCCGGGCCAGCACCCCGGCGCGGTTCTCGACGATCACGGATATGGTCTGGTGGTGGACTCGGCCACTGCCCGAGGCCCAGGTGGTCCCGGTACCGGTAAGGGCCATCATTGCACCACCCTTTCCCCGCCCGGGCGCAAGGCCGGGTGCACCACGACGTCGCTGTTGGACGCCCCGGCCGGGACCATCGGGAAGACTTTCTCCTGCGAGTCGGTACGAAAATCGATGACCACGGGGCGGTCGTCGATGGCATTGGCCTTGTCGATCACGGGACCGACGTCGGAGGGGTGCTCGACCCGGAAGGCGACACAGCCCATGGCTTCGGCCCACTTGACGTAATCGGGTAGGTCAGGCGAGAGGTACACCTCGGAATAACGTTCCTGGTAGAACATTTCCTGCCATTGGCGGACCATGCCCAGGTATGCATTGTTGAGTATGGCCACCTTTATCGGTATGCGCTCGCTCGACGCCGTCACCAGTTCCTGGGCTGTCATCTGGAAACAGCCGTCGCCGTCAATGGCCCACACCGTGCGGTCGGGACGCCCGACTTTGGCGCCTATGGCCGCGGGGACGGCGAAGCCCATGGTCCCCAGACCGCCGGAATTGACCCAGGTGTGGGGGTAGTCGAAACGCCAGTACTGGCTGGCCCACATCTGGTGCTGGCCCACCCCCGACACGACGGTGGTGTCGGCCGGGCTGGCGTCCCGGATGGCCTCTATGACCGCCTGAGGCTTGAGCGGGTCGCCGTCTGCCTGAGGTTCGTAATGCAGAGGGAAGCGGGACGACCACTCCGTCAGCTGCGCCCACCACGGGGCACGGTCGGGCTGGGCGTCCCCGCTGGCTATCAGCACGCGCACCAGCTCTTCGATGACCAGGCGGCAATCACCCACAATAGGGACGTCCGGCCGCCGGATCTTTCCCAGCTCGGCCGGGTCGATGTCGACGTGCACCACTTTGGCGCCAGGGGCGAACGAGCTCACCCGGCCCGTAACCCGGTCGTCGAACCGAGCGCCCAAAGTTATCAGCAGGTCGGACTCTTGCATGGCCGTGATGGCCGCATAATTGCCGTGCATGCCGGGCATCCCCAGACATTGGCGGTGGCTGTCGGGGAACGCGCCCCTGGCCATGAGCGTCGTCACCACGGGGGCGTTGACGAGCTCGGCCAATTTCAGCAGGGCGTCGGAAGCCCGCGCTCTGAGGATGCCGCCGCCGGCATAAATGACCGGCCGCTGCGAGGCCGTGATCAGGCGCACCGCCTCCCGCACCATGCGGGGGTGGCCTTTGGTGTTGGGCCGGTAGCCGGGAAGAGAGGCGGCAACTTCGTCGTCGTTGGGCCAGTACCACTCCGTCCGGGCCTGGAGGATGTCCTTGGGGACGTCGATCAGGACCGGGCCCGGGCGGCCGGTGGTAGCCAACAGGAAGGCCTGGCGGACCGTAAGCGAGATGTCCTCCGGGCGCATCACGAGCTCGTTGTGCTTGGTCACGGAGCGGGTGATGCCGACCGTGTCGCCTTCTTGGAAAGCGTCGGTCCCGATGATGGGCCGGGCCACCTGCCCGGTGATCGCCACCAAGGGCACCGAGTCCATGTAGGCATCGCAAAGGGGCGTGACCAGGTTGGTGGCCCCCGGGCCGCTCGTCACCATGGCCACGCCGGGGCGGCCGGTGACGTGGGCGTACCCCTCGGCCATGTGGCCGGCGCCCTGTTCGTGCCGCACGAGTACGTGGCGTATGGACGAATCGAGCAGAGGATCGTAGGCGGGCAGGATGGCGCCGCCGGGCAGGCCGAAAATGACCTCCGTGTGCTCCATCTCCAGGCTCTTTATTAGGGCTTGCGCCCCGGTCAGTTGCATTCTCGGCGCCTCGCTGTCGTGGGGCTGGTGCAAAACAAAACGACCTCCCGTTAGGGAGGTCGTTGGACGCACGCGCTGAAGGCCGCGTGCGTCAGGTAAGTACTACAAGGCCGGAAAAGGCCATACCGGCAGGAGCACTGGGACTAGCCGTGCCCTTGGGTGCGCCTGCCATTACGCCATAATGCCACAGCCATCTGGGTGCTGCAACCCCCGGACTTGGGCGCCCTCCGGTGGCGCCTTAACATGCAGGTGTGGTTCCGTTCGCCCCCGACAGGCCCGACCCGTGGCCCGACGACGGCTTTGACGATCTCGACGAGGGATGGTTGCGCTCCCGGACCGGGATCAAATGGGGACTTGCCCGTCCTGACGTTCTGCCGTGCTGGGTCGCCGACATGGACTACCCGGCCCCCCGGCCGGTCCGCGACGCGTTGAGCCGGCTCGCCGCCAGCGGCGACCTCGGCTACACACGAGGCAGCGGGGCTGCCCAGTTGGAAGAGAAATGGGTGGCCCGCATGGCGGCCCGCTACGCCTGGGCCCCCAGCGCCGGCCGGCTGCGGGTCTTCTTCGACCTGATCCAGATGGTCCAGGTCGTGGTGCACCTGGCCACCTCGCCCGGCGACGGTGTCCTCATCTTCGCTCCCGCCTATCCACCGTTCCCCGAAACGATCGAGAAGATGGGCCGCCGCCTCCTCGCCGCACCTGTCGTCGACGACGGCCACGGGTGGTCGTTCGACATGGAGGCAGCCGCCGCCCTCGCGGCACGAGCCAAGATCCTGCTCCTCGTCAACCCCCACAACCCGACAGGGCGCATGCTGGCTCGCTATGAGCTCCTGGCGCTGGGCGACATCGCTCTGCGGCACGACCTCATTGTCATCTCGGACGAGATCCATGCCGACCTGGCTCTGGCCGGTGCCGGCGTCCATGTCCCTTTCGCCTCCCTCTCGGACGAACTGGCCCAGCGCACGATGACCCTTTATTCGGCCAGCAAGTCCTACAACCTCGGAGGCATGGGCTGTGCAATCGCCCACGTGGGGCACGCCGGCATCGAGCGCCAGCTCTCGGGCTTACCTTCGCACTTCCTCGGAGGCGCCGGCGTCGCCGCCGTGACCGCCACTCTGGCGTCCTGGTCGGTCGAGGGCGATGCCTGGCTGGAGCGCTGCGTGTCCCGGTTGCGCGACAACCGCCGGATCCTGGGCGACTGGCTAGCGGGAGAAGGCGCCACTTCCGGCGTGAAAGGCTATCCTCCCGAGGCGACTTACCTCTCCTGGCTCGATTTCCGGCCCGCCGGCCTGGGCAACGACCCGGCGGCGTGGCTGCTCGAGGAGGCCAAAGTGATGCTGAGCTCAGGGCCCAACTTCGGGCCCGGCGGGCCCGGCTTTGCCCGGCTCAATTTCGCCACCAGCCCGCGCCTGCTCGCCGAGATCCTCGGGCGCATCGCCCGCGCCCTCGGCGACCGGCCCCGCCCCCCTGGGTAGCTGGGCGCGACGGCAAACCGGGGCTCAGGACAGGAACCCTCTGGCCATGAGGTCCCGGCGCAGCTGCTCCGGCGACCGGAACAAGATGGCGGGGATGCCTAGCGATCGGGCGACCTCGGTGTTCTGGGCGCGGTCATCGATGAAAAGGGCGTCCCCCGGTCTCAGCCCGAAGCGGGACAGAGCCCGCCCGAAGTACTGAGGGTCCGGCTTCATGATGCCCTCGAAGGAGGATATGAAGCAGCCGTCGAACCAGCTCAGGAAGTCGTAAAGCTGGAGGCGGCGTTGCCAGCTCTCTTGTTCCATGTTGCTCAGCGCGTAGCATGCCACCCCGGCGGCCCGTAGCTCTGCCAGCACCTCGACGCTGCCATCGATGGCGCCGGCCACCATTTCCTCGTTGCGTTCGGCCCAGGCGTAGATCATCTCGGCCTGGCCGGGGTGCTCCGCCGCCAGTTCGGCGCACGCCTGCGCCGTCGCTTTGCCCAGGTCCTGCTGTGCATGCCAGGCCGGGGTGCAGACATGAGCGAGAAAATGGTCCATGGCGGCTACGTCGGCGCCGAAGAGCTTGCGGTACAGGTGGCGCGGGTCCCAGTCCAATAGGACGCCGCCCAGGTCCCACAGGACGGCCCCGGTGCCCGCCGCCGAGGGCTTGTTTGCGCCAGCCATCGGCTCAGGGTTCGGTAACCGCGCCCCGGTCGGCCCCGGTCACGAGCCGCGCGTACTTGGCCAACACTCCGTGGCGGTAACGGGGCTCGGGGAGTTTCCACTCCGCCTTGCGGGCGGCCAGCTCAGAGGCGCCCAGGGCAACGTCGATGGTGCGGTTGGTCACGTCGATGGCGATCCGGTCCCCATCAACCAGGAAGGCGATCGGGCCCCCGTCGACTGCTTCGGGGGCCACATGGCCGATGCAGAAACCATGCGTGCCGCCACTGAAGCGCCCGTCGGTCACCAGGGCGCAGTCGCCGCCCCGTCCGGCACCTTTCATCGCCCCCGTCACGGCCAGCATCTCACGCATGCCCGGCCCTCCCTTGGGACCTTCGTAACGTATGACGACCACAGTGCCCGGTTCGATGGCGCCGGCCAGGATCGCCTCGAGCGCCGGCCGCTCGCCGTCGAACACGCGGGCCGCACCCTCGAAACGGGCAAAATCGAGGCCCGCCACCTTGACCACGGCGCCCGCCGGGGCCAGCGAGCCCCGCAGGATGGCCAGGCCACCATCGGCGTGGATGGGCTCGGAGAGCCGGTGCACGACCTGGCCTTCCGGTGCCGGAGGGCGCATGGAGGCGAGGTTCTCGGCCAGCGTCATCCCCGACACCGTCCGGCAATCGCCGTGGAGCAAGCCGGCGTCCAGCAGCTCTTTCATGACGACCGGCAACCCGCCGATACGGTCGAGGTCGACCATGTGATAGCGACCGTGAGGTTTCATGTCCGCCAGGTGCGGGACCCTCTTGCCGACACGGTCGAAGTCCTCCAGTGCCAGGTCCACCCGCGCCTCGTGGGCGATGGCCAGCAGGTGCAGTACGGCATTGGTGGAGCCGCCGAGAGCCATCACGACGGCGATGGCGTTCTCGAACGCCTCCTTGGTCAGGATCTGGCGGGGACGGGTCCCCGCTTCGAGCAGTCGGACCACGGCCCTGCCCGACTCGTAGGCGTAGTCGTCGCGCCGGCGGTCCACGGCCGGGGCCGTGGAACTGCCCGGGAGCGCCATCCCCATGGCTTCAGCCGCGCAAGCCATCGTGTTGGCGGTGAACATACCGGCACAGCTGCCCTCGGTGGGGCAGGCCCTCTGCTCTATGAGCGTCAGTTCGTCATCGCTCAGTGCGCCGGCGGCATTGGCCCCGACAGCCTCGAACACGCTCACGATGTCCAGCGCCTCACCGTGCGCCCCCCGACCGGGCAGGATGGTGCCCCCGTAGAGGAAAACCGAAGGCAGGTTCAACCGGGCGGCGGCCATGAGCATCCCCGGCAATGACTTGTCACAGCCGGCGAAGGTGGCCAGGCCGTCGAAACGCTCGGCATGCATCATCGCCTCCACCGAATCGGCGATGATCTCCCGGCTCACGAGGGAGGCCCTCATGCCCTCCGTGCCCATGGAAATGCCGTCGGAGACGGCAATGGTGACGAACTCCAGTGGGAAACCGCCGGCGTCCCGCACTCCTTGCTTGGCCCGCTTGGCCAAACGGTCGAGAGGTAGGTTGCACGGAGTGACCTCGTTCCAAGACGAGGCGACGCCGATTTGGGGCTTGGCCCAGTCGGCGTCGGTCATGCCGACGGCCCTGAGCATGGCACGCGCCGGCGCCCGCTCCCGCCCGTCTGTGACTTCGTGGCTTCGGGGCTTGAGCTCGCTCGGCATACGGCTACCTTAGTGATCCGGTCCGTACCGGCTGTTCCCGTTGTACAAGCCGGCCAGCGAGCGCAAGACCGGCCAGCGAGCACAAGACCGGGTGGTCCTCGGCAATGGCCCACCTCACCGCCGCCTCCAGCTCGGCGGGGAGCCGCTGTTGGGGAGCCTCCAGGAGCCTCCGCTAAGTGGTTGCCGACCGCGTTCCGATAGGTAGTAATGGTCTCTTCGGCGCGACCGCGGTTCACCGTGTGGGCCAGGCACATGCCCGGCCGCGCTGCGCTGGGCGGTCTGGCCGCCCTAGTCGCCCTGAGCGCCCTGGCCGGGTGCTCCGTCAAGGCTCGCGACCTGCTCTCAGCCGCAAGCCTCGAGGCCAAGATCTCAACCCAACTAGCGCAGAGCTATGGCACCCCCCCTCCTCGTGTGCACTGCCCCGCGGCCGTGCCCGCCGTGGTCGGCTCCAGGTTCTCCTGCACCACCGAACTGGATGGCCAGCCGCTGACCGTCTCGGGAGAGGTGGCCGGGCCCCGGGGGGCCGTGACCGTCAAACCGGCCGCAGCCGTGGTCGTCCTCGCGCAAGCCCGGGCTCAGATCGGCCACGACCTAGCCCATAGCTTCGACATGACGGTCGGAGTGTCGTGCTCGGCCCCCGCCTTGCTGGTCGCCCCACCTGGGCGCACCTTCGGTTGCACGGCAGAGGTGGGCGGTATCCAGCGGCATGTGGTGGTGACGGTGACGTCCACCACCGGAACGCTCCGCCTCCGGCTGCTCCCCTACAGCCCGACCTGACCGGCACGGCCGACCTGACCGGCACGGCCGGCCCGACCGCGGCCGGGGCGCCGCCGGCGGCACCAGTCCGCCCGGGCGCTAAGCCCCGTCGACGGCCCGGTGCTGTTGGAGCAGTTGCGTGGCGGCCCGCAGGTCGGCGTTGCCGCTCGTCGCCGCTTTCACCTTGCCTATGAAGAACCCGGCCAATTTGTCGTCGCCCCCGGCGTAGCGAGCCCACTCCCGGGGATTGGCGGCTATGACCTGGTCCACCACAACGGCCAGGGCGCCGGCCGCCATCACCTCGAAACCGAGGCGCGCGGCTATGGCCTTGGGGTCGCCGCCCTCGGCCACGAGGACCTTCAAGACCGTCCGGGCCTGGGCGGAAGTGAGCTCGCCCTGCTGTTCCATCAGCACCAGGCCGATGAAGGCGTCGGCGTCGAGGTCCCTCTTGTCGCCCTCCGCCAGCTCTCCGGCCACCTCGTTGGCCAACCGGCGAAGAGCCAGGCCGGCGTCGGCATTGGCCATCACGGCCGCGCCGATGATCGCGTCGAGCTCCAGGCGGACAACCGTCGCCACCGCCTCGGACGAGGCGGGGACGCCGGCGGCACCGGCCACCCGCGCCCTTCTTTCCGCCGGGAGAATGGGCAGGTTGGCCGTCACCGCCGCGACCCATTCCGGTCCCGGGTCGAGCGCCACCAAGTCGGGCTCGGGGAAGTAGCGGTAGTCGAAGGCCTCTTCCTTGGAGCGCATCGAGTGTGTCCGGGCGTCCGCCTCGTCCCAGTGCCTCGTCTCCTGTTGGACCTGCCCTCCGTTGGAGATAACCTCTATCTGGCGCTCGGCCTCGTAGGCGACGGCGCGGGCCAGGCTGCGCAGGGAGTTCATGTTTTTGATCTCGCAGCGCGTGCCGAAATCGCTCGAGCCTTGGGGGCGCACCGACACGTTGCAGTCGACCCGCAGCGAGCCTTCTTCCATTTTCCCATCCGTGACGCCGGCCGCCACGAGCACGGCCCGCAGTTCTTCGACATAGTCACGGGCCTCGTCGGCGCTGCGCAGGTCGGGAGCGGAGACGATCTCGACCAACGGGACCCCGGCACGGTTGTAATCGACCAGCGAATGACCGGCCTGGTGGATACGCCCGCCGCCGCCGACGTGAGTGGTCTTGCCCGTGTCCTCCTCCATGTGGGCGCGAATTATCCCTATTCTTTTGCCGGAGGGCAGCTCCAACCAGCCTTCGATATTTATAGGCACGTCGTACTGGCTTATCTGGTAGTCCTTGGGCATGTCGGGATAGAAGTAGTTTTTCCGATGGAAAAGCGAGGGCTGGGCGTGGCAGTGCAGAGCGGCCCCGATGCGGAGCGCGTACTCGACCGCCTGTTCGTTCAGCACCGGCAAAGAACCAGGCAGGCCGAGGCACACGGGGCACACGTTGGTGTTGGGCTCGTCACCGAAGGCATTGCGGCACCCGCAGAACAGCTTGGTCCGCGTCCGCAGCTCGCAATGCACCTCGAGACCCACCACGGTCTCCCAACCGCTGGACTGGGTCGTTTGGCTCGACTGGCTCACTTCCCACCTCCTGGCGCCGGGGCCGCCGCTTCGAGGACCTCGGCCACCTGGAACATAACGGGTTCTCCGGCGGCGGGCGCCAGGACCTGCGCCCCGACCGGCAAACCGTCGTCGCCCGTGCCAAAGGGCACGCTGATGGCCGGGTGCCCGGCCAAATTGGAGGGGATGGTGCAGACATCGCTCAGGTACATGGTGAGCGGGTCGGACGTTTTGGTACCCAGCTCGAACGCCGTCGTGGGCGCCGTCGGCGACAGAAGGACGTCGAAGGAGCGATAAGCCTCTTCGAAGTCCCGGATTATCAGAGTGCGCACCTTCTGCGACTTACCGTAATAGGCGTCGTAATACCCGGCCGAGAGGACATAGGTGCCGAGCATTATGCGCCGTTTCACTTCGGGCCCGAAGCCGGCCGAGCGCGTCGCCATGTACATCTCGGTGATGTCGGCCCCGGGCCTGCGCAGGCCGTAGCGGACGCCGTCGTAACGGGCCAGGTTGGAAGAGGCCTCCGCCGGAGCGATCATGTAGTAGGCGGAGAGGCCGTAACGTACGGCGGGCACGCTGGTCTCCTCCACCTTGGCCCCCGCCGCGGCCAGGGCTTCGGCTGCCTCCCTGATGCGGGCGGCGACGTCGGGGGCGATGCCTTCAGCCCCGGCGAGCTCGGCTATCACCCCCACCCGCAAGCCTTCCACGCCCCGACCCAGGTTTTCCCGGGCGCGGGCGCTGTCGGTGGGCAGGCTGGTGGAATCGGCTTCGTCGTGACCCGAAATCGTGTCCAGGGCCAGCGCAGCGTCGGCCACGCTGGTGGCGAACGGCCCGATCTGGTCTAGAGAGCTGGCGAAAGCGACCAGGCCGTACCGGGAGACCATCCCGTAGGTGGGCTTGGCCCCGACCACTCCGCAAAGGGCGGCCGGCTGGCGGATGGAGCCTCCGGTGTCGCTACCCAGAGCCAGCGCGGCAAAGCCCGCGGCCACCGCGGCGGCGCTGCCCCCCGACGAACCTCCGGGGACCCGGCTCAAATCACGGGGGTTGCGGGTGGGCCCGAAAGCGGAGTTCTCCGTCGACGAGCCCATGGCGAACTCGTCCATGTTGGTCTTGCCCATGAAGATGGCGCCGGCCGCGGCCAGCCGGCTGACGACGGTGGCGTCATAGGGCGGGACCCAACCCTCCAGTATGCGCGACGAGCATGTAGTCGGCGTCCCCCGGGTGCAGATGAGGTCCTTCAAGGCGATAGGTACGCCGGCGAGAGCACCGGGATCCTCCCCCTTGGCGACCATCCCATCGATCTCTGCCGCCCGGGCCCGGGCCTGGTCCGCCATCACCAGGTTGAAGGCGTGGACATCGGCCTCTCGCCGGTCTATGCGGGCCAGGTGTTCCTCGACTATGGCGACGGCCGACAACTCACCCCGGCGGACGGCCGCGGCCATCTCCACGACGGAGGTGCCCGCGGGCAGAGCACCCGGCGCCACCGCGCCGCCCGCCCCGCCCGGCCCATCAGTGGCATCGGTCATGGGGCCTCCCCCAGGATCCGGGGGATGCGGAACCGGTCGTCTTCGACTTCGGGCGCCTGCGAAAGGACCTCGTCCCTGTCGAGGCACGGGCGAGGGACGTCCTGGCGGAACACGTTTGCCAGTGGGAAGGGGTGCGCAGTCGGAGGAACCCCTTCGATGTCGAGAGAGGCGATATCCGCGGCATGCTCCAGGACGCTGGCCAGCTGGGTCGTATAGCGCTCAAGTTCCTCGCTCGACAGGGACAAGCGCGCCAGCCGGGCGACATGGGCTACATCATCTTTGGAAAGGGGCTGGGCCACCCGGCCATCGTAACTACAGTCGGGGACCGGGTGAGGAGGCGCTATCTTCGGAGGGCACGCCTATGACGAGAGGGCGGTGGGCCTGCGGAGGTTGAGGGGGATATGCCGAAGTACCCTTTCTTGAGCGATGAATGGGTCGCCGAGGCCCACCGGATCTATGCCGAGGCCGAGGCGTCCGGTGCTCTGGCGGCCACCACCTTCGCGCCGGTGCGCGTCAACCTCGTCATCACCGACGCGCCGTTCTCCGATCGCCCTATCGACGCTCACGTCGATACGTCGTCCGGCCAGGTGGCCATAAGCACAGGGCACCTGCCGGGCCCGGACGTAACCGTTTCCATGGGCTATGGCACGGCCCGGTCCCTGTTCGTGGCCGGCGATGTGCAATCTGTTATGCAGGCGTTCCTGGGCGGGCGGGTCAGGGTCGACGGGGATCTCAGCAAGCTTCTGGACCCGCGAAGCGGCATCTGGCCCGGCGCTCCGCCCAGCCCGCCCGTAGCTGACCAGCCGGGCGCGGCCGTGAGCGCGAGTGGCGCGGCCGGCGCCGGCGGGGGTGGCAGCGGCGAGAGCGCGAGTGGCGCGGCCGGCGCCAGCGGGGGTGGCAGCGGGGGTACGAGCGCTGCCGGCGGGGGCGGTCCGGCCCGGCCGGGACCCGGCTTACCAGGGGCTGAGGCGCTAGCCCTGGCGACACGTCTGAAGGAAATAACGGAATGAGCAGGCGTGACTGGCCCTGCTGACCAGGGACAACCGGCGGGGGTAGCCGGCGTACGCGTGGACAAGTGGCTGTGGGGCGCCCGGCTCTACAAGACGCGTACCGCGGCCACGGATGCCTGCCGTGCCGGCCACGTGAAGCTCAACAGGATGGCGGCCAAGCCGGCCACGCTGGTCAAGCCGGGCGACTACATCGAAGCTCGGACCGGCGATCGCCTGCACGTCCTGGAAGTGACCGTCCTGATCGAAAAGCGGGCGGGGGCGGCCATCGCTGCTGCTTGCTACGTGGACCACAGTCCGGCCCCGCCGACCAGGGAGGAGGCCGGGTCGTCCAACTTCGCCCGCGACAGGGGGACGGGGCGTCCGACCAAGCTGGAGCGCCGTCAGCTCGACCGGGTGCGCCACCAGTAGGCCAGTAGGCCGGTACGCGGTCGAGACGAGGGGGCGAGCGGAGCCGCCCCGATGACTTTTCCAGCCGCCGGAGCCCGGCTCATCCGGTCTCAGCGAGTGACAAGGACCACCGATTTCCCGTAGAGCACGGGCGTCCCCACTGCCGGTTGGGACCCGGTAACGCGAGACAGCGGGCTCCCCTGCACCTCGTAGACGAACAAGCCGAGCCGGGACAGTACCCCGACGGCCTGGTCCACGGACAACCCGACGATGCTGCCCGGGATGGTCACCATGTGGGGCCCGAGCGAAACGGTTACAGTCACGGTGCTCCCGACAACCTCCCTGCCTCCCGGCGGCGGGCTGACCGAAAGTACCCCGCCCGTGACCACGTCATTGCTGTAGGTGGTCAGCTCCACCACGTTGAAGCCGGTGGCCTTCAACGCCGCTTCCAGCGCCAGGTAGCTGGTGCCCGGGCTGACGGCGGGAATGACGGCCTTGGGCTTGCCGCTGGACACTACCAACCTCACGGCGGTGCCGGGAAGTACCCGGCGGCCCCGGGGCGACCAGGAGACCACGATCCCGTCGGGCACCGTCATGCTCGTGCGCCGTAAGACCTTCCCCGGTCGCAGCCGGTCCGATCGAAGCTCGGAAGTGGCCTGGGCCAGGTCGAGCGTGGAGAGGTCGGGCACGGAGACGGGCTCAAGACCGAGAGAAACTGTCACCTCGACGGTCGACTTGGCGTGCAGCCGAGTCCCGGGCGCCGGGTACTGGGAGATCACCGACGACTTGAGGGCTGGGCTCCACTGCGTAGCCACCACGGCCAGGCGCAGGTGGTCTCCGGCCAGAGCGGCACGAGCGACGCCGAGGGCCTCCCCGTCCACCCGGGGCACGGCGTAGGTCGGCACCGGACGGGCCAGCACCACAGCGGCCGTGCCGGCGGCGCCAAGCACGCCCACGACGAGCACGGCGATCAGGGACCGCGCTGCCCAGCGGCGGCGTCGTGGCTTCAACGGTGCCGGAGAGGTTGCTACAGCGTCTCTTGCTGCCTGGACGGCGACAGCGGGTACGGCGCCGACAGCAGGTACGGCGATGGCAGCGGGTACGGCGATGGCAGCGGGTACGGCGATGGCAGGTTCGACAGCGACGCCGAGTACGGAACCGACGGCAGTGCCCGGAGGAGCCTCCCTGGGAGCCGGGCCGGCGCTTGGGGCCGGTACGGCACCCGCACCCGTCGGAGTCGTACCGAGGGCAAAGACCACAGGCTCACCGGCGCGGGGCGGGCGCCCGACGGCCTCGGGTGCCGTGATGGCGAGGTCTTCCACCAGGATGGTGATGCCCGGCTCGGGGGGCCGACGCCCTCGGGCAAGCTCGGTCGGCTCGCGGCCGAAAACCCCGTCCGAAAAAGCGGTGATGCCCGGCAGGGGCAGGGGCGCCGGGGCCCGCAACTGCCGCGCCACGGTGGCGATGCCCTGAGCGAACGCCTCCGCGCTCAGGCGGTCCTCGGGCGCAGCCCTCCCCGCCTTCTCGATGACAGTCGCGAGCGGGCCGAGTTCGCCCGGCGCGGAAAGGGGGTGATCGGCCCGGGCCATGAGGGCGCCCAGCGTGGTGTCGCGGGCGAAAGGCACGTCGCCGGTGACCGCCTCCACCGCCACCAGGGCCAGCGAGTAGACGTCGGCGCGCCCGTCGAGCGGGGCGCCCTTCAGCTGTTCGGGGGCGGCATACCGCGCGGTACCGAGCATGGCCCCGAGGGGCTCGGTCCAGCTTGCCTCCGCCAGCGCCCGGGCAATACCGAAGTCAGCCACGCTGACCTTGCCCTCTTCGTCGAAGAGCAGGTTCGCCGGCTTGACGTCGCGGTGGACCAAGCCTCGAGCATGGGCATAGGCCAGGGCCGAGGCAACATCGAGGCCGAGGGCGGCTACTTGCGAGACACTGAGGCGGTGACCGCTGTCGAGCAGTGAACGCAAGCTGCCTCCCTCCAGCAGTTCCATGGTCAGATAGGCGTTGCCGCCGTCTTCGCCCCAGTCGTAGACGCGCACAATTCCCTGGTGACGGAGCGCCGCCACCGTCTGGGCTTCGACCTGGAAACGCCGCAGGAAGGCGGCGTCGTTAGCCAACGCCGGATGGAGGAGCTTGAGCGCCACCCGGCGTTTCAGACGGACGTCCTCGGCCACATATACGTGAGCAGAAGCGCCGCTGCCGACAGGGCGCAAGAGACGATAGCGGCCGCCCACAACCCGGCCTATCAGCTCCGAGCTGCGCAACACGGGCATCTAACGAGGCTAACGACGAGGGACAGGGCACAGGTGGACCCTCCCCGTTAGGTTTTGCTTGCCCTCGTCAGGGGAGCTCGCCCGTCTCCAGCAACCGATCGAAGGCCGTTTCGTCCAGCACTGGCACTCCGAGGTCGGTGGCCTTGGCGAGCTTGGCGGCACCGGGCTCGCTCCCCTGCACCAGCGCCGTCGTCTTCTGGGAAACACTGCCGGGCGCCTTGCCGCCCCGGGCCTTGATCGCGGCCTCGGCGTCTTCTCGGGACCATCGTTGGAGAGTCCCCGTCACCACTATCGATTTTCCCGCCAGCGTTTGAGCGGCAGCCAGAGCGCTCGGTCCTTCGAAGTTGACCCCGGCGGCGCGCAAACGCTCCACGACCTCACGGTTGCGAGGCATGGAGAAGAAACGCTTGATGCTCGCCGCGATCACCGGGCCAATCCCCTCGACGCCGGCGATCTCGTCCTCTGGCGCGTCCATGACACGGTCCATGTGCCCCATCGCACGAGCCAGGACCTGGCTCCCGTTGGTACCGAGGTGGCGGATGGACAACCCGACAAGGAGGTTGGCCAGAGGACGCGATTTGGACGCCTCTATGGCCCCGGAGAGGTTGGCAACCGAAAGAGCGCCGAAGCCCTCGAAGGACTCGACCCGCTCGAAATCGAGCGAATAGACGTCGGCCGCGTCAACTAGCAGTCCCTCGTTGCAAAAGAGCGCCACCGTGCGCTCGCCCAGCCCTTCGATGTCCATCGCTGCTCGGGACGCGAAGTGGCTGATGCGCTGGACCTGCTGTCCTGGGCAGTCGACATTGATGCAATAGGTGTCCGCCTCCCCGGCCAGACGTTGCAGGGGCGCGGCGCAGACCGGGCAGTTCGACGGGAAGGACCAAGGTGCCAAACCATCTGGCCGCAGAGGCAGGACAGGCCCAGGTACCTCGGGGATGACGTCGCCCGCCCGGCGCACGACGACGGTGTCGCCCGGCCGGACGTCCTTGGCCCGGACCTGGTCCTCGTTGTGCAGGGTGGCGAGGCTGACCCGGGCGCCCCCCACCACGACGGGATCGAGGACGGCGAAGGGAGTCGCCTTCCCGGTGCGACCGATGGAGACCATGATGTCCTTGAGAAGCGTCGTGCGCTCCTCGGGCGGGAACTTGTAGGCGATGGCCCAGCGAGGGGCCTTCGATGTCGCTCCGAGCTCTCGCCGCTGGGCGAGGTCGTCCACCTTGACCACGACACCGTCGATCTCAAAATCGAGGCTGTGCCGCCTGTCGAGCCACCCGGTGCAGTAGTGGTCGACCTCCTCTAGGGTCCTGACCGTCTGCACGTGCGCACTTACGGGGAAGCCGAGCTGCCTCAGCCAGTCGAGCGTTTCGTGGTGGAACCTGAGGGGGGGGCCACCAACCACTTCCCCCAGTTGATAGGCCGAGAACGACAGCTCCCTTTCCGCCGTTACCGCGGGGTCCTTCTGGCGCAGTGACCCGGCGGCGGCATTGCGCGGGTTGATGAACGTGCGGCCGCCGGAACGCACCTGCCGGGCATTGAGCTCCTCGAATGCCCCGACCGTCATGTAAATTTCGCCCCGCACTTCCACCACGTCCGGGGAGCCGGGCCCGAGCTGGTCCGGTACCGCCGCGATCGTGGCCACGTTGGCGGTCACGTCTTCGCCCACCTCGCCGTTGCCCCTGGTCGCCGCCCGGCTGAGGCGCCCGCCTTCATAGAGCAGCGACATGGCCAAACCGTCAACTTTGAGCTCGCAGGTAAAGACCACATCGCCGGAGATGTAGCGCTCCATCCGTTTGCCCCAGGCCAGCAGCTCCTCATAGCTCGTCGTCTTGTCCAGGGACATCATCGGCGTTCGGTGCCGCACCTCGGCGAACAACCCGACCGGTGCCCCGCCCACCTGTTGGGTGGGCGATTCGGCAGTTACCAGCTCCGGGTGGTCTCTCTCCGTCGCGGCCAGCTCCCTGACGAGCTCGTCGTACTCGGCGTCGCTGATCTCGGGGTCGTCCAGCTCGAAATAGCGGCGGTTGTGGTACGCGATGAGCTCGCGCAGCTCCTCGGCTCGTTTGGCAGCTCCCTCGGCCATGGTCCTAAAGGCTACCCAGCCCCGGTGACGCTCCCACACCCCGTTCCTGGCCGAGCTCATCCGGCGGGTTGGCCACCCGGCGGGAACTATGACCGCCGACAGGGTGGTCGTCGCCAGAGAGAGGCTGACAGCCCGCCCACGGGCTTCCCGCGATGTCTGAACCGAGTTGTTACATACCCTGCAAAAAAATCGCAGGAACCCAACAAAACGGCCGCCGCACGTGTAAGGAACTTCACAAAGCGAGCCCTTATGGGGTCTGGGGCGGCGCGCGCAACATAAGGCGGCGGGGAGCAGCCGAGAGGGTACCGGTTGCGCCCTGACAGCTTCGGGCCGCTCGCCTACCGCGCCGTCCCGCCGCCTAGCACCGCGTCCCCATCGGTGCCCTGGCGGTACAGCACGACGGCCTGGCCCGGGGCGACACGGCGCACCGGGCGCGCCAGCGCCACGGCTCCAGACCGGTCGTCGTCTTCCCAGCGCGCCGGCACCGGGGCGCCATGGGCACTGAACTGGGCCTGGACCGCCGTGCCGGCGCCGACCGGGCCGGCACACCAGGAGAGGTGCTCCACCTCCACCCGGTCGACGAGCAGTTCGTCCAGGGTGCCTACCGTGGCGGTGCGGCTGGGCAAGTCGACGTCCAGGATGTAGCGGCGCTCGGGCCGCGACCGCGTAATGAGCCCCAGGCCCCTGCGCTGGCCGACGGTCACCAGTTCGAGGGCGTCGACCGTCCCGAGCTCCTCTCCGTCCCTGGCCACCAGGCGGCCCTCGCGTACGGGGATGCGTTGAGAGAGGAAGCTCTCCCTTCCCCCCACTCTGGAGATGAAGCAAACGTCCTGGCTGTCGGGCTTTGCCGCCGTCCGCAGACCGTGCGCCGCCGCCAAGGCCCGCACCTCGCCCTTGGTCAGTTCCCCGATGGGCAGGTACAACCGCGCCAGTTCCGCCTGGCCCAACATGTAGAGCACGTAGGACTGGTCCTTGGCCCCGTCGCGACCCCGGCGCAGCTCCCATGGGCCGACCGTACGCGCCACCCGGGCGTGGTGGCCGGTGGAGATGGCGTCAAAGCCGAGCTGAACAGCGCGCTGCAAGAAGCGGTCGAACTTCAGGTGCGCGTTGCAGGCGATGCACGGGTTCGGGGTCCTGGCCTCACCGTGAGCGGCAACATAAGGCGCCACGACCTGGCGCTCGAACTCGCTCGTGAAGTTGAAAACGTGATGGTCGACACCGAGCTGTTGGCAGACCCTCCGGGCGTCCTCCACATCCGCCACCGAGCAGCAACCGGAGTCGGACGGCCCACCCCACAACTTCATCGTGGCCCCCACCACCTCATGGCCCTGCTCGAGCATCAAGGCGGCCGCCACCGAGGAGTCCACCCCGCCCGACATGGCTACCAGCACGCGCATTACGCCAGGACTCCAGACGTTTGCGGCACTCCAGACGTTTGCGGCACTCCAGACGTTTGGACGGGCAAGCCCGGCACCTGAGCGGGGAAGCCCCGCAGCCGCGACACGGCAGCGGGGATGGCTCGCAGTGCCAGCTCGATGTCCGCGGCGGTAGTGGTATGACCGAGCGTGAGGCGCAACGCCCCGAGCGCCTGCTTGGCGCTGTAGCCCATGGCCGTGAGGACGTGGCTCGGCTCCATGGCCCCACTGGCGCACGCCGACCCGGCCGAGGCGCAGACACCGTACCCGTCCAGCAGTACGAGCAAGGCTTCGCTCTCGACACCGTCGATCAACACATGGCAGTGGCCGGGCGCTTTGTCTTGGCCCGGGGCCGTCTCGTGGGTCGACGGAGTGCCGCTCAGCAAACCTGCCAGCAGTTTGTCCCGCAGGTCCCGGACGTACCGGTAGACGGCATCCCGCCGGCGGGAGGTGGCTTCGAGGGCCGCCGCCATGCCGACGACCCCGGCGACGTTGTGGGTACCGGCCCTTCGCTCTCGTTCTTGGGGGCCACCGTACAAGAGCGGCTCCAGCTCAACAGGGCGGCGTAGGGCGAGAGCACCCACGCCCTGGGGCCCACCGAACTTGTGGGCGCTGATGCTCACCAGGTCCGCGGCACCCGCCAATTGGGCGACGTCGTACCAGGGGACCGCCTGGACGGCGTCGGTGTGCAGCACTGCGTGCGGAGCGCGCCGCCGCACGATACGAGCGACTTCGTCCAGAGGCTGCAGGGTCCCGACTTCGTTGTTGACAAGCTGGACGGAGACGAGGCTCACGCTGTCGTCCAGGACGGAGTACAAGGCCCGCAAGTCGACGATGCCGTCGGCGCCGCACGCCACGGTGCGCACGGGCACACCGGCGAGCCGCTCGGCGGCAAGGGCGGCATGGAGAACAGCATGGTGCTCGATGGCGCTCACGACTACGGGACCGGGAAGGGCCCGGGCCCGGCCCAGGACGGCCAGGTTGGCGCTCTCGGTGCCGCCCCCGGTGAAGACCACGTCGCCGGGTGGCGCTCCCAGGTACTCTGCCACCGTTTCACGCGCCTCGTCGATGGCCTTACGGGCGGCTCTGGCTATGGAGTGCGAACCTGAAGGATTGCCGAAGCGGCTCGCCGACCAGGGGGCCATGGCTTCCTTCGCTTCGGCGAGAAGCGGCGACGTGGCGGCGTAGTCAAGATAGGCCGGCACGTCTCGCCACGGTAGTGCGGCACCGGCTCAAGCCGTCGTCGTGTTGCCCGTAGTGGTGGTGCTCGCCGCCGTCGTCGTTGTGAGGGGCGGCGTTGTGGTCGTCGTGAGCAGCACCGTAGTCGTGGTCGGTGCCGTGGTCGTCGTCGTCGCCCTGGTTGTGGTCGTCGTCGGCTTCGTGGTGGTCGTCGGGGGTCTGGTCGTCGTCGTGGCCGGGACCGTGGTCGTAGTGATCGGTCCCGCGGTCGTCGTCGGCGCCGGCCTGGTGGTGGTCGTGGTCGGTTCCGTGGTCGTCGTAGGCGCCGACCGGGTCGTGGTCGTGGTCGGTTTGGCGGTGGTCGTCGGGTCCGGTTTGGTAGTCGTGGGCGCCGGTTTGGTAGTCGTGGGCGCCGGTTTGGTAGTCGTGGGCGCCGGTTTGGTAGTCGTGGGCGCCGGTTTGGTCGTCGTGGGTGCCGGTTTGGTGGTAGTCGTGGCGACAACGGCTGCCTTGGCCGACGTTGTGGGTACCGGCTTAGTGGTAGTGGCCGGCGCCGGCTTGGCCGTCGTCGTCGGGGCCGGCCTGGTCGTTGTCGGGACGGGATTGGTTGTGGTCGGGACGGGATTGGTTGTGGTCGGCGCCGGCTTGGCCGTCGTCGTCGGGGCCGGCCTGGTCGTTGTCGGGACGGGATTGGTTGTGGGGGCCGGCTTGACGGTCGTGGTCGGGGCCGGCCTGGTGGTCGTGGTCGTGGTCGAGGGCGGGTTTGTGCTACTCGGAACAGACGTCGGGGGCACCGGTTTCGTGCTGACTGGCGCGGTGCTGGCCGTGGTGCTGCTCGGCACGCTGGCCGGGACCGGGGGGCTGGTCGGCGCCCCTGACGGCGGCGGCAAAGTCGTCGTGGGCAACGTGGTCACGGTCGTTGTCAGTTGGGTGACAGTGGCCGGCGTCCAGCTGACGCCGGAGGCGCCGAACGACCAGTCCATGACGCCGTGGTCGCCCTGAAGGGGCGGCCGGGGGCCGCCCGCGATCTGGATGATGTCGCCGGCCCGGCTGAAGTGGAAGAAGGTCTCGGCTCGGGCCGGGCTCAGGTTGACACATCCGTGCGAGACGTTGTCCACACCCTGCACTGAGATATCCCACGGAGCCGCGTGAACGTACTCCCCGCTGTCGGAGATATGCACGTCCCAGTAGACGAACTCGTTGTAGCCGGCGGGGGAGTCAACCGGGATGCCGACCGTCGAGGAGATCATGTGCACGACCGACTCCCGGTCCAGGACAATATGAGTCCCGTCCATGGTCGGCCATCGATCGGAGCCCGCACTGATCGGCCAGGTGTAGACGACCTGGCCATTGTCCGTGACCGTCATCTGGTGGGTGGCCAGGTCCACCGTGGAGACATGGCTGTCGCCGATGACAAAGGCGGTAGAAACGGTGCCCTGGCCCCATTCGCCCCCACCGATATCCCAGCCGTTCAGGTCGCCCGTGACCTCCACCTGTTCACCGACAGGCCAGTACGAGCTGGGACGGAAGTGCAGCTCCACCGGGCTAAACCAGTGCCAGCCGCCCGGCACCGGCCGGCTCATGGCGATGTGCAGGCGCGAGAGCACGGCTTGCTGAGCCGCATAAGTGCCCACCGGCTGGGAGAAGGTGAGAACGATGGGCTGGCCCACCCCCACGGCGATGCCGGGGCTGGGGAAGACGCTGGCCGTGACGGTTTGAGGTGCAGGAGCGGTTGCGAAAGTGCCTGAGCCCTGCGCGCTCAGGCCACCGTCGCCGGTAACCACGTAGCTCACCATGTACGTGGTCCCGGGCCAGAGCTTGCCTGCCGACCGCCACTCGGTGCCAGCCGAGCTCAAAGTGCCCCGCAGCACGGTCTGATCGGCGCTCGCCAAGACGTGCACGTCTTCGAGCCGGCCGGTGCGGGCGCGAAGTGTCACCACCGTGCTGAGCTTCTGGCGTGTGGCGCCGTCCGCCGGCGAAACGATCACCTCTCTCAGCAGGTGTGCCATGGCCATGGCGTGCGTCGTGGTACTGGTGGTGCTGGCTACGGCCTTGCCCGGCCCGGTGGAGATGTGCTGGGTGACGGGACTGCCGGCGTGCGTGCCCGAATGGGAGGTCGCCGCGAAACCGCCGACGACCGCCACCGCCAAGAGGGCGCCCACGACAGCGACGCCGGCTACCAGGATCGCGGTACCGCCCGCGCTGAAGCCTTCGTGGCGGACAGGGCGCCGCCGCCTAACCGAGCTACCCACATCCAGCAGGCTAGAGGCAAACGGCTCCCCGGTGGCTTCATTGGCCTGGCGGTTTTTTAGGAAGGGCTACCTGCCGCTCCTGCCCGGCGCTACTACCTGCCGGTCATCAACCTATGGGGCCAACCACACCACGGCAAGGGGGGGAAGGACCATTTCCGCCGAGTAAAGCTGGCCGTGCCAGGCCGTGTCCGAGGCCCAGACCTCGCCCATGTTGCCGAGCCCGCTCCCGCCCCACTCGTGGGCGTCGGTGTTCAGGAGCTCGGTCCATCGCCCCGGCCTCGGCAAACCGACGCGGTACCTGATCTGGGGGACAGGCGACAGGTTGGCCACGCAGGCTAGGACGTCGCCGGCGGGCACGCCTTCCCCGGCTCCGGAGGGCTCGCCTGGGCCGGCGGAGGCAGAGGAGGACCGCCGCGAGCGGTAGAAGGAGATCACGTTGTGGTCAGCGTCACTGGCGTCGATCCAGCGAAAGCCGGCGGGACTGAAGTCCCTTTCCCAGAGCGCGGGCTGGGCGCGGTAGAGCTTGTTCAGCTCGGCCACCAGGCGGCGCATCCGGGCGTGGTCGGCCCACTCTTCGAGCACCCACCAGTCCAGGGGCCGCTCATTGGACCATTCACGTTCCTGGGCCAGTTCCCCTCCCATGAAAAGGAGCTTCTTCCCCGGGTGGGCCCACATCCAGGCGTACAGGGCCCGCAGGTTGGCGAGTTGGGACCAGCGGTCCCCAGGCATCTTGCTGAGCATCGACCGCTTGCCGTGAACGACCTCGTCGTGGGAGAGCGGGAGCACGAAGTTTTCGTGCCAGGCATAAAGTAGCCCGAAAGTCAGGTCGTTTTGGTGGTACCGGCGGAAAAGCGGGTCGACTTCGAAGTACTGGAGCGTGTCGTGCATCCAGCCCATGTTCCACTTGAAGCCAAAACCGAGCCCTCCCAGATAAGTGGGCCGGGAAACTCCGGGCCAGGAAGTGGATTCTTCGGCGATGGTGGTGGCGCCAGGGTACAGCGAGTAGATGGTTTCGTTTAGCTCCTTCAAGAACGAAACCGCTTCCAGGTTTTCGTTGCCCCCGAACTCGTTGGGCACCCAATCGCCCGCCTGGCGCGAATAATCGAGGTAAAGCATCGACGCCACAGCATCGACCCGTAGCGCGTCGATGTGGTACTGGTCCACCCAGAAGAGGGCGTTCGCGATCAGGAAGTTCTTCACCTCGTGGCGTCCCAGGTTGAACACCAGGGTCCCCCAATCGGGCTGAGAACCCATGGGGCCGGCGTGCTCGTAAAGATGGGTGCCGTCGAAGTTCGCCAAGGCGAACTCGTCCCGCGGGAAGTGGGCGGGCACCCAGTCGACGATCACGCCGATGTCCCGGCGGTGCAATGCATCGACCAGCGCACGGAACTCGTCCGGGGCCCCGTAGCGGGCCGACGGAGCGTAGTACGCGCTCACCTGGTAACCCCAGGAGCCTCCGAAAGGGTGCTCGGCCACGGGCAGGAACTCCACGTGGGTGAAGCCCATTTCCGCTGCGTACGCGGGCAGCTGCTCGGCCAGCTCGAGATAGCTGAGCGGGCGGCCCCCTCCTCCGGCGCCGTCGTCAGTCCAGCGCCAGGAACCGATGTGGACCTCGTACACCGACATCGGGCGGTCAAGAGGGTCTCGCTCGGGCTTCTTGACCGCCCACCCTCCGTCCTCCCAGGCATGGCCCGGCGGACCGGCCACGACCGATGCCGTGCCCGGCGGGACCTCGGTGGCAAAGGCGAACGGGTCGGCTTTCAGCGTCAGCCGCTCGTCGGCGGTGATGATCTCGTACTTGTACCTGGCGCCGGGCTCGACGCCCGGGAGGAAAATCTCCCAGACGCCCGAGTTGCCCAGAGAGCGCATGGGGTGGACACGCCCGTCCCAGAAGTTCCAGTCGCCGACGACCCTGACCGCCTTGGCATTGGGCGCCCAAACGGCAAAAGCGGTCCCGGCCACCGCTTCGTGGGCCCGGGGATGTGCCCCGAGGACTTCCCATAGCCGCCGGTGACGGCCCTCGTTGAACAGGTGAAGATCGAGGTCACCGAGGGTGGGCCAATGGCGGTAGGGGTCATCGAAAGCGAAGCCGGGCGACCCTGGGGCTCCGTAGACGGCCTCCAGACGGTAGCCGGCCGCAGAAGGGTCGAGCGGCGCTTCCCACAGGCCACCCGGGTGCACCTGGTGCATCGGCGCCCGGGCCAGGACGTCGCGGCCCGGGGCCGGGCCCGTCACCAGGACGTACATCTCGCTCGCCCCCGGCCGCAGGGCCCGGACCAACCCGTCGTGGCGACCAAGCAGGGAATGCGGGTCGTGATGGCGGCCTTGCACCAGCGCCTCGATGTCGGGGGCCGCGGTCGAGCTTTCCTCCGGCGGCTGGCCAGGTCGATTGGGCGCCTGGGACGCGAGCTCGGGTTCCTTGGGCCCTTGGCCCCGGGTGGCGGTCGTAGTCATAGATACCCTCCTAGACCTCACGGTCCTCAGCACCGGCTTCCGACGGCTCATGCGGCTCCGGCCCGGCGATAAGCTCGGCCACCGGCGTGTACAGCAAGCGTTGCAGGGCGGCACGCGGTATCCGCGCCCAGTCCGGTCGGAACGCCTGCTCATAGGCGAGCTCGTAGAGGGCCTTGTCGACCTCGAAGGCCACGCGGACCGCTCCCCGGTCATCGGGCGCCGGCGGCAGCAGGTCCTCCGTGCCCTTGCAATCTTTGTACCCCCGCACGAACGCGGCCCGGTTGCGGTCTTCCCAGGCTTGGGCGAAGGGTTGCAGCAACTCGGGCTCGCTCTCGGCCCGTTCTCCCACCGCGAACTGGGAGGCGTAGTAGAGCGAGCGCAGCATCCCGGCCACGTCCTTCAGCACCGAGGTGTGCCGTTGGCGCTCCTCCAGCGACCGGCTCGGCTCTCCCTCGAAGTCCAGGACGTACCAGCCCAGGTCCGTGCGCATCACCTGCCCGAGGTGGTAATCGCCATGAGCCCTGACCGCCGGGCCGAGGTCACGGACGGAACGTAGCCGCTCGAGCAGGGGCTCGGCGGCGTTGGCCAGGTCGGGGACCAGGTGACGCGTCCTGGCCTCGATGGAGCTGACCAGAGCCCGCCACTGGTCGCCCAGGCCTTGCTCCGAAACCCCGAAGGCTTCGGCCATGGCGAGGTGCATCTGCCCGGTCATCTGCCCCAGGCGGCATACCTCGGCGGCGAAGTCCCCGCCCGAAAGTGCCGGGTGGACCGGGGCGTGGGAGCTGGCTACCCCGTAGTAGTCCCGGAGCGAGGTGAGCGCCAAAGCCCAGCCGTCGGTGCCGCCGGCCAGGTACTGCTGCCCGAAGGCCAGGTCGCGGCCGTCACGTTGCCACCGCAGGAGCGGCCGTGCCACGTGGGAGAAGCCGGTGGCGGCCAGTGCCGCGGTCACCTCGGCGTCGGGGTTGGGACCTACTGACAGACGTCGGAACAACTTGAGGATCAAGCGGTCGTCGTACACCAGGGAGGTATTGGACTGCTCGACCCCCAAGGGACGGGCGCGCTCGGCGTGCTCCTTACCGCCACTGGCCACCCGCAGCAGCTCCAGGGCCATCTCCGAGTCCACTGTGGCGTCGTAGTAAACGCGGTCCCCGAACCCGGCTATGAAGGCTTCCTCGTGGCCCCGCAAGTGGTCGCCGGCGACCGGCCTCTCGGCCATGACGAGCTGGTAGTCAGCGCCTTCGGCCTCGACGACGGCCCACAGCAGCCCGCCCGCCCCGTCGCCGAGCTCGGCCAAGCGGCCGGCCTCCACGAGGCGCATCGTCATGGGCGGGCCCTCGCCGGCGTACCACCGCTGCCGGGCCAGATAGGGCCCGATGGCGTCAACCAGTTCAGCGGGCAGTTCCACCTGTTCGGTCAGCCCCTGCTCCATGTCAACCTCCAGTCGAGCTCGGGTGACGCTCGACCAACCCGAACCAGTAGAACCCGTAAGGCGGGAGCGTTATGAAATAAGGCAGCTCGCCTATGGGGGGGAAGGGGATGCGGCCGAGAAGCTCCACCGGTGTCATACCCTCCCACCGCTGAAGCGG
>JBEKNX010000014.1:0-23834 GCA_049522375.1 Acidimicrobiales bacterium
GGTCGCTCGGTTGTCGGCTACCCCGGCCGATTCGAACGTCGCCATCTCCCTCAGGATCTTGGCCGCGGCCTGGACGATGGGGACGGCCAGCGCCGCCCCGCTGCCTTCTCCGAGGCGGAGCTCCAGGTCGAGAACGGGGGAGAGGCCCAGGAAAGCCAGGCCGGCACTGGCCCCGGGCTCGCTGGAGCGGTGCCCGGCCACGAGGTACTGGGGCACGGCTGGCGCCAAGGCGGAGGCCAGGTGGGCGGCGGCCACCGAGATCACCCCGTCGATGATCACCGGTACACGCGCCGCGGCGCCGGCAACGATGAAGCCGGCCAGAGCGGCGATCTCCAGACCGCCGACCTCGGCGGCGATCGTGAGAGGGTTGGCGCCCGGCCTCAGCCGGCCGAGCGCCGTCTCGATCACCTTGGTCTTGGTGGCCAGCATGGCGTCGTCGATCCCGGTCCCGCGCCCGGTCACCGTCCGCGGGCTGGTGGAGGTCAGTGCCGCGATCAGCGCGGCCGAGGGGGTGGTGTTGCCTATCCCCATGTCCCCCGTGACGAGCATCCGCGCCCCGTTGCGGACGGCGTCCGTCCCGACATCCGCGCCGACGTCCAGAGCGGACTCGACCTGGTCTTCGGTCATGGCCGGCCCGGTCGCCAGGTTGGCCGTCCCCCGGGCCACGTTGCGGTGGACCAGGGTGGGCGACTGGGTGGGGATGGGATGGGCCACCCCGACGTCGACCACCACCACGGTGGCGCCGGCGTGGCGGGCCAGCACATTGATGGCGGCGCCCCCGGCGCAGAAATTGGCCACCATCTGGGCGGTGACCTCTGACGGCCAGGGCGTCACCCCCGCCTCGACCACGCCGTGGTCCCCGGCGAAGACGGCGATGGTCACGGGTTCGGGTACCGGGGGCGGGCAGGTCCGGGCGATCGCCGCCAATTGGGCCCCCAAAGCCTCGAGGCGCCCGAGCGAGCCGGGGGGCTTGGTCAGCCGGTCCTGGAGCTCGGCCGCCGCTCGGGCGGCGTCGGCGCCCGCCGGCTCCACACTTGCGGCCAGGGTGGAAAAAGGTCCATCGGTCATGGGGCACATCTCCTGTTCAGTGGCGGGCCGGTCCGGTGGCGTCCCGGCCCGGTCCCGTGCCGACGTGATCTCTTCGGGGCACTGGCCGCCACTACCAGCGCCGCGGTTTCACACAGGGAGCCGGCCGCCCCCAGCACGTCGCCGGTGAAGCCGCCCAGGCGGCCCCGGGCGAGCTCCAGGACGAGGCCGCCGGCGGCCCAGCCCGTGAGGACCGCCACCGCGCCCTGCCGTCCCCGCCCGACCGACGCCACCATCAGCGCCGCGCCCGCCGCCGCCACGTTGGCGATGAGCGAGGCGTCCCAACCTGGGCGGCTCGGCAGGAAAGCGCTGGCCAGGCCGTCGTCGCGGGCATAGGGCAGGGCGCGGCTGCCGACCACCATCACAGCGCGCGACGTGCAATAGATGGCGCCCAACAAGGCCGGTGACGGCGCCAGGGAGGCGAGCGCCGAGGTCCGGGCGATGAGGCTGACGCCGAGGGCGACGGTGCCGAAGGTGCCGACACCGGGTTCAGCCATTATCTCCAGGCGGCTGCGGGCCGGCACATGGGCGAGCAGGCCGTCGGCGGCGTCGGCCAGGCCGTCGAGGTGCAGGGCGCCGGTCAGCACGGCGTCGGTGGCTACGGCCAGGGCGGCCGCCGGCAGGGGCGCCAGACGCCGGCTGGCCAGGCGCCAGCCCCAGCCCACGACGCACCCCAGGGCGGCGCCGACGGCGGGAAAGTAGGCCATCGTGCCCGCCGAAGGGGCGGCCGAGGCCCCGCCCGACGGTCCTAGGCCCAGCGGGGTGAGGAAAGCCACCGCTGCCTCGAGGTCTGAACGGGCGCTCATCGGCCGGCGCTCATCGGGAGGAGGCCGGGACCACCGGCGCGGGCAGGAGGGGCACCACCCGCCCGGCCATGACCAGGAAAGCCTGACCGGCGTGTTGAGAAAAGGCGGTGTTGACCCGGCCGAGCAGGTCCCGGTAACGGCGGGACAGCGGGGCCATGGGCACGATGCCGGACCCGACCTCGTTCGATACCACCACCACCAGGCCCGAACGGGCCGAGGCGGAAGGCGCCAGGTCGTCGGCGGCCCCGGTCACGGCCCCGTCGTCATAACCGGCCTCCACCAGGTTGGCCACCCACAGCGTCAGGCAGTCGATGACGACGGTGGCGTCGTCGGCCACCTCACGCAGGGCTTGGCCCAGGTGGACGGGGGCTTCGATGGTCGACCAGGAACTGGGGCGTTCTGAGCGGTGGGCCGAGATCCGAGCCTTCATCTCGGCGTCCCGGGCCGGCGCGGTGGCGATGAAGGTCACCGGCGGCCTACCGGCTGACGCCATTTGCAAGGCCAGAGCCGATTTGCCGCTCCTGGCCCCACCGATGAGGAACGTGAGCATTCAGCTGAGCCTTCGGGCTTGGCGCAGCACGACCAGGAAGAACGGGGCGCCCAGGAAGGCGGTCACGACGCCGAGGGGGATCTCCTGAGGGGAGAGGACCGTCCGGGCCAGGAGGTCGGCGAAAATGAGGAAGCCGGCCCCGAACAGCACGGCCAGCGGGAGTATGCGCCGGTAGCTCGGCCCGGCGAGGAGCCTGATGGTGTGGGGCACGATGATGCCGACAAAGCCGATGAGGCCGCTCACCGATACGGCCGCGGCCGTACCCAGGGTGGCGGCGACGACCACCACGAGGCGTACCCGGCCCGCTCGCACCCCCACGCTCGTAGCTTCCTCGTCTCCCACGCTCAGCACGTCGAGCAGCCGCCGGCAGGCGAGGAGCACGACTATGGCGGCCACGATGTAGGGCCATATCATCTCGACCTGTCCCCACCCGGCGGTGGCGAGGCCGCCCAGGATCCAGGTGTAGACCGCGGCGATGTCCTGGGTGTTCTGCTGCTGGAGGAAAGTCTGGACGGCGGTGAAGAAGGCGGCCACGGCCACGCCCGAGAGGACGAGCGAGGCGGGGGCGCGGTCGGCGCCTCTCGAGCGTCCCAGCGCGAACGTCGCCGCCACGGCCACCACGGCGCCGAGGAAGGCGGCCGGCGGCAGGACGTCGATGGGCAGGTGGGCGAGGGCGGGCCCTTCGACGACGGCGACGGTGGCCCCGAGGCCGGCGCCCGAGGCCACGCCGAGCAGGTAGGGGTCAGCCAGCGGGTTGCAAAAGACGCCCTGGTAGGAAGCGCCGGCTACGGCCAGCATGGCCCCGACGAGGCCGCCCAGTACGAGGCGGGGCACCCGTAGCTGCCAGACCACGATGGCCCCCGTGGTGCTCAGGTCCGGGTGGACATGGACCAGAGGGAGCTTGCTGGCTATCTCCTGGAGGACAGCGCCCGGCGACAGGTCGGCCGGCCCGACCAAGACGCTGGCCGTCGCCGCCGCCAGCAGGAAGGCGAACCCGATTAGCAGGTGGACGGCGCGCAGCCGCGTCGGGAAAAGCGGGGGCTCGGTCGGGCCCCCGACGGCTTTGATTTCGAAAAAGGGGTACGTCTTCGGGTGCTCGAGCTCCCGCTCCGGGGCCAGTGTCATGGTCGCAGCGTCCGGGCCAGGAAGCCGACAAAGGTCTCGATGGTGTGAGGGCCCCATTGCGAGGCCACGGAGTCGTTCACCCCGATCACATGGTGGAGCCGAACGGCGCGCAGCTCGCTGAAGCCGGGCCGCTTGGCAAAACTCATGGCGTTTTGCTGGCAGCAGACGGTGTCGGCCAGGAACACGTAGTCCGGGTTTTGCTTTACGAGGTACTCGGCGGAGATCTGCGGGTAGCCCACGCCGTGGCCGGCGGCGTCGGCGATGTTGTCCATGCCGAAGAGGGAGAACTCGGCGCCGATGAAGGTTTTTGACGTGGCCGTGTACAGCGTGGGGTCGACCTCGACGTAATAGGAGTCCCCTTGCCCGGCGTGGTCTGCCGACCGTACGTCGGCGCTGAAGTCCGCCTCGAGCGAGGACTGCACCTGGCGGGCGCCGGCGGGGTGGCCGGTGGCCGTGGCCAGCTCGGCCAGCTGGCCGTACACCTCGGCGAAGCCGGTGGCCGGGGGCAGGAGCAGGGCCGGTATATGCAAGAGCTGCAACTGCTTGATCAGCGTCCCGGTACTGAAGGCGAGAACGACGAGGTCAGGGCCGAGATAAAGATAATCCTCGGCGCTGGGCTCGTAACCGGTGAACTTAGTACGGGGCGCGTCCGCCGGGTAGGTGGAGTACTTGTCGACGCCGACCACCTGGGCCCCGGCCCCGATGGCGTAAAGCATCTGTGTGGCGCTGGCGGAAAGGGAAAGTACGCGGTCCGGGCGGGACGGTATGCGGACGGTGCCGTCCCCGCTCGTCACCGAGACCGGGAACCCGGCTTTCCCGTTGGCGGCCGCCACCTTTGGCCCGGCGGCGGTGCCGGCCGCTGACGCGCCTGCTGGCGAGAACGTCGCTGGTACCAACGCCGCCATGGCTAAAAAAGCCGCAATGGCTAGAGAAATTGTGGCCCGGTGTCTTCCCATGGCATTCCTCCTCGGGTCGAGGGTTATGCCTGGAGACAGGGTTCCCCTGCGACCAGCTCGTTGCCTCGACGTGCTTGGTCACTCCCCACTGGCCAGGCGACCTGGCTCGCCCTCCCGGTCTGGAAAGGGACGACAGTTGCGGGACAGCGCCGGGTTCTCACCGGACTTCGCTGACCAGTAGGTTGCTGGGACGACACTAGGCCCGGAGCGGGGCGCGAGCAAGGGAACTGGCAAACCGGCACCTCACGCCGGGCCGACGTGGCCGGCTGCTTACCGCGCCACCGAGCGGGCCCGGCGGGACGTCGTCATCTCCGCCAGCAGGTAGAGCGCGCCGCTCACGGAAAAGCCGAGAAAGTAGCCAAGGCTGCTCCCGGCGAAGATGCCGAGGGCGAGCGGGCCTGTGAACAAGGGCGAAGCGGTGCAGGCCAGGCCGACCGCCGTCCCGGCCAGCCAGGCGAGCACGGCCCAAAGCCGGAGACCTCGTTCTCCTTCTCCGTCCGACCCGCCGTCGCCCGCCGCCCCCGCCGGCCCCGCCGCTCCTCGACGACGACGGCGCACCGCCATGTCGATGACGAACACGGCGGCCCAGGTGGCGATCGGGCAGGCGAGCAGCTCGACGAAACTGACGAAGGGCGCCAGGAACCCGTGGTGCACGATGGTGAACAACGACCCGACGAGCACGACCACGGATGTGTCGATCAGGACCGTCCGGGAGCGCCGGACTCGCACCCCGAGCACGAGCAGGCCGAGGCCTGACGAGTACAGGCCCATCACCATCTGGGAGAGAAGGCCTCCGAGCGCCACCAGCAAGTACGGTGCCGCCATCCACGCCGGCAGGACGGAGCCGACGGCGGCTACCGGGTTCGAGGCGCCGGCCAGGCCGGGGATGGCACTGGCCAGCACGACGCCCACCACGACAAGGACGCTGAGGGGGAGCACGGCGCCGAGGGTCGTCCACCCCACGACCTTTGCGCTCGACTCCCTTCGGGGCAGGTACCGCGAGTAGTCGGCGCTCAGGTTCACCCAGCTGATGCCGCCGCTGGCGACCACGATGCTGAGCCCGCTCACCACCGCCAGGTGCGGTCCCGGGCGGGCGCTCAGCAGTGCCGACCAGTGGGCACGCTGCGCCAGCACGGGGCAGATGCCGAGCGTAAGCGCGCCGAAGATCCAGGCGACCAAGCGCTGCACGGCGACGATCGTGGCGTGGCCCAAACGCCCGAGGACGAGCGAGATCGACGCCACCGCCACTAACGCGGCAAACGTCAATGTTGCCGACGACGCCAGATGCAACGTCCGCTCGGCCAGCGCCGCCAGGGCGTCGGCGGCGACCACTGCCGTCACCGTCTCCCACCCGACCAGGCTCACCCAGCTGACGACGGCGGGCCCAATGTTGCCCCAACGCCCGAACGGCACCCGCGACAGCACGAGCATAGGCAACCCGGCTCGCTTGCCGGCGACCCCGAGCACGCCGACGAGGAGGAACGAAAGCGCCGACCCCACTACGGCAACGCCCACCCCTTGCCAGAGGTCAAGCCCTAGCGAGGCGACTATCGCTCCGTAGACGACCCCGATGATGCCGAGGTTGGCGGCCAGCCAGACCCAGAAGAGCTCGGACGGCCGGCCATGACGGTCCCCGTCGGGCACGGGGTCGAGGCCCCGGGTTTCGACCGCCCAGGGACGGTCTGTGCCAGTGCCCGTCGTGACAGTGCCCGTCGTGCCCGGGCCCGTTGTGACAGGGCGCGCCGGGACGGTACGAAGGGCCTCGGGGTGCATCGCGAACGCACCCTAGTATTAGTTCCAGGGCGGTAGTTATTGACGGCCGGGCCCTGCCGGCCCGGCATCGGGAGATGCCCGCTCCGTAGGTGCGGTCATAACCGGGCCTGGGCTCGTGCAGAACAATGGGAAAGGGTTGGTTCGTGAGCGGTAACGACCGGTGGGTGCGGGTGGCCAGTACCGACGACCTGGAGGAGGACGACGTCATGGAGATCCTCGTTGGGGACCTCACGCTGGCGCTGTACCGGACAGAAGACGGGTTTTTCGCCACGGACGGGATATGCACCCATGAATTAGCCCGGCTGTGCGATGGCTTTGTGTTCGGCAACATTATCGAGTGCCCGAAGCACCAAGGCCGTTTTGACGTTCGCAGCGGGAAGCCAAAGGGCGCTCCGGTGCACGTCGCCCTGCGGACCTACCCGGTGCGGGTGGTAGGCACCGATCTTGAGGTCGGCCTTGGGTTTGAATGAGCTTTCCCACCCTGAAAAAATTGTTGTGGTGGGCGGCGGGCATGCCTCCGCGGCGGCTGTCGTCGAGCTGCGTCGCCTGGGCTTCTCCGGCCATGTCTACATGGTGTCAGCCGAGCCCGTACCGCCCTACGACCGGACAACGCTCTCCAAGCAGGTCCTCCTCCACGGCAGCCCTCCGCCGCCCCTCTGGCCAGAGCTGGACGCGGGGATCCCGGGCGTGGACCTCAGGCTCGGTACCTACGTCTTGTCCGTCGACCCGCTCTCGAGGGCCCTTACCACAAGCGACGGGGACGAGCTGGTCTACGACCGTCTACTGATCGCGACCGGGGCCGAGCCTCGTCGCATCCAGCTCCCAGGGGCCGCGGCGGAGGGCGTGTTTTACCTCCGGGACCATGACGATGCTCGGCGCTTGCGGGCCCGATTGGCGGTGTGCACGCGGGTGGTCATCATCGGCGGCGGGGTCATCGGGCTCGAGATCGCCGCCGCCGCTCGCGGCTTGGGCCACGAGGTCACCGTCGTCGAGGCGAGCCGGCAGGTCCTCGGGCGGAGCGTGCCGGGACCGGTGGCGTCAGCGCTCGTCGACCTGCACCGCGAACATGGCGTTGGCGTCCATTCCGGGACCACCCCGACGGCCATCGTCACGAGTGGTGGCTCCGTACGGGGTGTCGAGGTTTCGGACGGCTCGTTCATAGATGCCGACGTCGTGGTCGTGGGGATCGGGGTTACGCCCAGAGAGGCGCTGGCGCGCGACGCCGGGCTGTCGGTGGCGGACGGGGTCCTCGTCGACACCCAGTGCCGGACGTCGGACCCGCACATCTTTGCCGCCGGCGACGTGGCGCGGGTGCCGGCAATTAGCGGCAAAGGGACTGTCAGGCTCGAGGCTTGGCAGCCGGCCTGGCGCCAGGCTCAAGTAGCTGCCGCCGCCATGCTGGGTCTTCCGTCGGTTTACCACGAGCAGCCATGGGGATGGTCGGACCAGTACGACGCCGTGGTCCAGACCGTCGGGATCTGCTCGCCGGGTGCCGACATCGTCCAGTACGGCGATGTTCGCGCACCAGGGGGGTTGCTGGCGCTCTCGTTCGTCGACGGCGAACTTGTAGCCGCCGCCGGCGTATCGATAGGGGCCGCGATCGGAAGGCCCATCCGGTTGGTGCAAACGCTTCTCGACGCCGGCCACCACCCGCTCCTCGATGAGCTTCGGGCCGAACGCGACCTGGCGTCTCTGACCAAGTACCTCAAGGGTTAGGGAGGAGCCCGGGCAGAGGCTCGGTCAGGTAGCGCCGGATGGTGGGGGCCAGGACGGTCACGACCGTTTCGGCGGGGGCGCTGGCCAGCGGCTCGAGGGCGAGGACGTAGCGGGTCACGGCCAGGCCCAGCATCTGCGAGACGACCAGCGCCGAGCGCAGGGGCGCTTCCGCCGCTGCCAGCTCGACCTGGGCCAGGGCGCGCCGCAGCACCTGGGTGGTCAGGAACTCCTTTAGCAGGCGCGCCGTCCAGTCGCTCTGGTGGCTGCTGCGCAACAGGGCGACGGCCGCCGGGCCCGAGACAGGGTCGTCCCAGACCGACAGGAACATGCGCACGAGGCGCTCGGGGAGCTCGGCCAAGCCGCCCCCGGTGACGGCCGGGACCATCTCGGCCGGGTTGACGGGCGCGCCCAGGACGGACAGGAAGAGCTCCTGCTTGGCGCCGAAGTAGTGGTGGACGAGGGAGGGGTCTACCCCGGCGGCCGCGGCTATGTCCCGTACCGACGCCCCGTCATAGCCACGTTCGGCGAAGAGCTGGCGAGCGGCATCGAGCACGGCTTGGCGGGTCCCGGGCCGGCCCGGGCGCCGGCCTGTGCGTGCCATTCAGGCTCCTCGCGCCGTTCAGGTCGCGCCGCTCAGGTGGTGCGCCGACGTAGCGTCACCGAGGCCAGCGCCAGTGCCAACAACGCGGCTCCGACGACGATGCCGAGGTCCCGCCACATGAGCGCCGTCGGGCTGGAGAACATGCCTACTTGTTGCAAGCCCTGCACGGCGTAGGTGAGGGGCATGACGTCGGAGATGTCGCGCAGCCAGGCCGTCATCTCCGGGCGGGGAGAGAACAGCCCGCACAGCAGGATCTGGGGCAGCACCACGGCGGGCATGAACTGGACGGCCTGGAACTCGCTGCGGGCGAAGGCGCTGAAGAACAGGCCCAAGGCCATGCCGAGCACGGCGTCGCACACGGCGATGACCACCACTAGGGCGATGCTCCCCTGGGTGCGCAGGTCGAGCGCCCAATAGGCCACGCCGGCCGTCAGCACGGCCTGGACGGCCGCCGCCAGACCGAAGGCCAGCCCGTAGCCGAACAGGAGGTCGGCCTTGTGGAGGGGCGTGGTCAGGAGCCGTTCCAGGGTCCCGGAGGTGCGTTCCCGCAGCATGGCCACGCTGGTGACGATGAACATCAGGACGAAGGGGAAGAGCCCGAGCATTATCAGGCCGATGTGGTCGAAGATCCCGGGCTGGTTATCGAACAGGTAGTACAGCAGCACCAGCAGGACAAGCGGGACGACCACGATCATGGCCACCGTACGCCGGTCGTGACGGAGCTGGGTGAGCGCCCGGCGGGCCGTGCTCAACAAGATCCGGGGGGACATCAGGCGGCCTCCGCCGATCGCCCTTTGATTAGCCTCAGGAACGCCTGCTCCAGGTCATCGGTGCCCGCCCTTTGGCGCACCGCCGCCACGGTGTCGTCGGCGACGGCCCGACCTTCCCGCAGCAGGATGAGCCGGTCGCAGTGGGCGGCTTCGTCCATCACGTGGCTGGACACGAGCAGGGTGGTGCCGGCCCGGGCCAGCTCATGGAAGCGTTGCCAGAGCTCCTCGCGCAGCAACGGGTCCTGGCCCACCGTCGGCTCGTCGAGGACCAGTAGTTCTGGCCGGCCGAGCAGGGCGCACGCCAGGGAGGCCCGGCTGTGCTGGCCGCCCGACAGGGACCCGACGAGCTGGTCCGCCGCCGTGCTCAAACCGACCTCGGCGATGACCCGGGAGGCGTCGTCGTCATTGGTGCGGGCGTGAAGGGAGGCGAAATAGCGGACGTTCTCCCTGACCGTGAGGTCGGGGTAGATGCTGGGCGCCTGCGTCACATAGCCGACGCGGTGGCGCAACCCCGGTGACCCGGCCGGCTCGCCCAGCACCTCTATGCGACCGGAGCGGACGGCCTGGACCCCCACGATGGCCCGCAGCAGGGTCGTCTTGCCGCCGCCGCTGGGCCCGATGAGGCCGGTGACGCTGCCCCGAGGGACAGCGGTGCTGATGGCGTGCAGGACGGTCTTGTGCCCTCGGGCCACGACCACGTCCGTGGCTCTAACTACGACGTTGTCCATAATTCAACGATAGATGAAATAAACACACATCGAGGACGTTCCCGAGGACGAGCTCCCGAGGCGGTCGGCCGAAGCGATGGGCCAGGGCTGACCCCGGGCCCCGCTCCTCCCCGCCTCAGCCGGCGCCCCGCCCCTCCCCGCCTCAGCCGGCGCCGTGGCCGGCGGGGTGGCGGAGCTTGGCGGCTATGTGGCCCGGGTGGTCGGCGGTGAGGTGGTCGACCAGTTCCACGGGCCCGCCCGTGCCTGCGACCAGGTCGATGATCTCCTCGATGACGTCGTCGATCATTCCCGCACCGTCGTGGCGAGGGGTCAGGCGAAGTTCAGTCCCGCCCGGGCGCCAGCGGGCGCCCACGGCGTAGTCACGCTCGACCCAGAGGTGCTCGACCTCGCCGGCGCGCAGGGCATGCCAGACCTCGTCCAGGCCCCAGGCCACATCGCCTTCCCGGTCCGCCTCACCCAGCACGGTCAGGCACCTGGCGGAGTTCTGGGCGCACCAGGCGCCCACCACGGGGCCGGTGGCGGCGCCGATCGCCCGGGCCGAGCTCGAGCCCAGGGTGCGGATCTCGCCTACCACATGGGCAATGTGGGACGAATGCTGCCGGAACCGTTCGCACATCCGGTGCTGGCCGGCCAGGACCAGAGGTAGCGTGCCCTCGCCCCGGCCCCGTTTGGTGAGGGCCTGGTCCGCTGCCGCCAGTACTGCCTCGGGCCGCTCGCGCAGTCCCAGGTGGACTTCCAGGGGACGTTCGTGGACGCCCGGCTGGGGGAGCAGCCAGTCGGGAAAGGCGGACGGAGCGTGCCAGGTGACCACCTCTTTCAGACGGCACGCCCGGCCCTCCAGGATGCGGAACCCGGCCGCGGCCAGGACCAACACCCGGTAGCGGGGGTAGCGCTGCAGGCCGTCCAGCACGTCCCTAGTGGCGAACATGGGGTCGAGGACCACCCGCTCGGTGGGCCGGAAGGGCAACAGGACGCGGGCCTCATGGCGGGCGCTCACGAACAACGCCAGGCCGGCGTCGGTCGGGCTTGTTTCCGCCGCGGCCACCGTACGGGCCAGGCGCTGGCCCAGGTCGTGAAGGGGTTTGCCCTGAAGTTCCTGGACCAACCGGCACAGCGCCCTGCCCGCCAGCAGGCGGAGGCGGGCCACGTCGAGGGGGTTCATGGTGGGGGCGGGAACGGTGCCGAGCAGCAGCGAGACCGAGGGGCGGTCGACTGCCCGCTGGAGCTCGTGCAGCTGCGCCCAGTCCCGGGCGGACAGTGAGCCGGAACTCCCGGGCCCGGTCCCGGCCTCTTCGTGCCGGGGCGGGTGGTCCTCCCGGACGTGCCACTCGAGCTCGGTCCGGTGGCCGAAATCGAGACCGCACAGCAGACAGTGCCAGGTTCTCATCGCAGCTCCTTTCGGTTGCTGCTCGACCCCACCACTGTACTCCTATCGTCCTAGGCGGGTGGCCATCGTCCCAGGGTCGAGGCTGGCCGCCGACCGTCAATGGCCGGCTAAGTCCCGCCGCCTGAAGGCCACGGCACCCAGGACGACGGCCGCCGCCCCCACCAGGACGAGGACGGTGGCGCTGGTCCAGTCGGGCGCGGTGGCGGGGGCCGAAGCCATCTGGTGGAACACCGAGGTGTCGAGCACCCAATGGTCCGAGCTGACGGCCCCGGCCACCACTTCGATCAGCAACGACCAGACCAGCAGGCCGTAAGTGATGGCGCCGGCGCCCCGGGGCCAGGCCCCCAGAGCGAAATAGCCGAGGCCCAGTAGGCACAGGCTGGGCGGGACGATGTTGGCCCCCGCCTCGAGCAGGGTGACGAGGCCCACCCCGGCGCTCTGGCTGGCGGCGCCGGCCCAGGCGGACAGGCCGGCCAACAACCCGCTCGCCACCAGGAGGGCGGCGGCCACGCCGGCCCGCCCGGCCAGCCAGCTGGACCGGCGGACCGGCCTGACCAGGAGATGGTCGAGGCGTCCGTCTGCTTCTTCCGCCCGCGCCGAGCTGATCTGGCCGGCGGCGACGAAGGCGACCATGACGGCCAAGACCAGGAACGCCAGCCCCAGGTAGGCCTTAGCGCTCCCGCCGCTGGCCCCTAGGCGCGCCAGGGCGCGCTGCACGCTGGCCGAGGTTGTCAGCGCAGTTCCGCCTTGCTTAGCGATGAAACCTTCGAGCAGGGACATGGCGGCGATGGCGATGGCCCAGCCGGCGGCGGCCGGGCCGGCCAAGCGGGCGGCCAGGCCGGTCGGGCCGGAGAGGAGCCACGGGCGGGCCCTGGCGCTCGATCGCCCCGGCCAGACGCTGGAGGCGAGGTCCCGGTGCCCGGCCAGGTACACGGCCAGGCCGGCCAGCAGGGCGGTGAGGGCCACGACCGGGAGCAGCGCCAGCGGCCGGGGACCGGTCATCGGCTGAAGCTCCTCGACCCAGCCGAGCGGCGTCACCCAGGCCAGCCAGGCCAGGCTCGTGCCCGAGTCGGCTACCAGCCGCAACGCATAGCAGGCGCCCAGGGCCACGGCGGCGTACCCGGCCGCCCGGCGCCGGCTCGATGCCAGCTGGCTGGCCAGGGCGCCGGCGGCGAGGAACATGGCCGGCGTGGCCACCAGGGCCAGGGCGAAGAACACGGCCGGGCCGGCCGGGATGTGCACCTTCGGCATCTGGCCGACGACGACGATGATCACGGTCGTCAGGGACCACAGGACGACCAGACCGGCTCCCAGGCCGGCCAGAGCCTTGGCGGCCGCCCCCTGCCGGGTCGTCTGGCCGGCCAGGAGCAGCTCCCAACGGCCGGCGTCCTCCTCGCCCCGCAGGAGCCTGGTGGCAGTGAGCAACCCCCAGACGGCGCCGAGGACGATGAGGAACATGAAGCTCTTCCACACCGTGTACCCGGCCACGGTCTGGATCTGGTGGGCAGGCCCGTCGATCGCCGCCAGACCTGCATTGCGCTCGAAAAGGGCGGCGAAGCGGGCGCGTTGCCCGGCCGTCTTGTAGGCGGTGACGTAGCCGAGGGCAGAGGAGGCCACCGTAAGGCCGAAGACGTACCCCCACAGCACCCCGGACCGGACCGCTTTGCGGGCGGTGCGCTCGGCGATGACCGCTCCGGGGTGGCGCACCGCGGCCCCGGTCCAACGGCGCGGGCGGTCAGGGCTCGTCATGGCGGGCGCCGGGCCTCGGGCCGGCCCCTGTCCCGTAATGGGCCAGGAACAGTTGCTCCAGGGACGGCTCCTGGCTCAGGAGCTCCTTGACGCCGGCCGCCGCTAGCACCTTCAGCAGTGGTTCGATGGGGCCGTGCACCTGGCAATGGACGATGTTGCCGGTCACCTCCAGCGTGCTGACCCCGGGGACGCGGGAGAGGTCGGGGACGGGACCGTCGAAGGTGGCCTGGACGTTGAGGGCGGAGAGATGGCGCATCTCCGACAGGGCCCCCATTTCTACGAGCACGCCGTTGCGCAGGATCCCCACCCGGTCGCACAGTGCCTCGACCTCGCTCAGGATGTGCGAGGACAGGAAGATCGTCTGGCCCCGCTGGTGTGCCTCGCGGGCGCACTGGCGGAAGGTCTGTTCCATCAGCGGGTCCAGGCCACTGGTGGGCTCGTCGAGCACGAGCAGGTCGGCCCGCGACATAAGGGCGGCGATGAGGGTCAGCTTCTGGCGGTTGCCCTTGGAGTACTGGCGGACCTTCTTGGAGGGGTCGAGGTCGAACCGCTCGACCAGTTGGTCCCGGTAGGCGGCGTCGGCCCGGCCCTGCACCCGGCCCAGGAGGTGGAGAGTCTCCGCGCCCGTGAGGGAGGGCCACAGGTTGGCTTCGCCAGGTACATAAGCCAGGTGGCGGTGCGCCTCGACCATCTGGTCCTGGCAGTCGAGCCCGTAGACCTCCGCCTTTCCGCCACTCGGCTGGACCAGGCCGAGCAGGAGCCGGATCGTCGTAGTCTTGCCGGCGCCGTTGGGGCCGAGGTAGCCGAACACCTCGCCCGGCGCGATCTCGAGGTCGAGGTCCCGCAGGGCCGTCACGGTCCCGAAGTGCTTGGTCAGGCCCTCGGTCCGCACAGCTGGCTCTGGGGGCATGGCAAACCTCCTACTAGTGCTGCCGAAGCGGCGCTGCTCCCAGGATTGCCCGGGGCTCGCCGCTCCACCAGGGGGCCAAAGTCACCTGGCTCAGAGGCTGTACAGCTCGCAGGCGCGCCAGCAGTACCAGGCGGCCACAGAGCGGTAGGGCCGCAGCGGCTCCCCCAGGGGCCCGAGCTCGCGTTCGCTCGGCATCGGCACACCCCAGGCCAGGCCGTACCCCCGGCGCACGCCGAGGTCGCCGGCGGGCCACACGTCGAGGCGGCGCAACTGGAAGAGCAGGAACATCTGGGCCGTCCAGCGCCCGATCCCCCGCACCGTCGAGAGCCTGGTGATCACTTCCTCGTCGCTTTCCCGGGCCAGGCCGCGAGGGCTCAGGACCACGGTGCCGTCGAGAACCTTGGCGGCGAGGTCGCGCAGCGATGCCGCCTTGTTGGCCGACAACCCCGCGGCCCGCAGCGTCTCGGGCGCCAGGGCCAAAAGAGCACCGGGGGACATGCCGCCGTCCAAGGCGAGCACCAGCCGGCCGTGGATGGCGTTGGCGGCGGCCCCCGCCAGTTGCTGGTAGACCACCGAACGCACCAGGGCGGCGAAGTGCGTCTGCTGCGGCGGTCGTATTTTTGGTGGGCCCGCCAACTGGACGAGCTTGGCCAGGACCGCGTCGCGTTGGCCCAGCTCCAGCGCCGCCGCCCGGTGACCGGTGGAGGGCACGGCTAGGCCCCAGTGCCGGCGGGGGCCGAGGTACGGCCCCGGGCCGGGGTGCTCAGCCCGAGACCTTCGAGTAGGGGATGGTCTGGCTGAGCGGCGGGCTGACGATACGTACGAACTCGCCCCATTTGGACAACGTCACCGTTTCCTTTGAGCCCGTGGCCGTGGTGACCTCCTGGATGGGCAGGGTGGCACCCACCACCGGGAAGGTGATGGTGCTCGTCAGCTTGGGGTTCGAGCTCGACGCTGCCGTCGTCCACGCCAGGACGTACAGATGGACGGGCGTGGCCGTGTCGATCGACAGGGTCGTGCCCTTGGCCTGGGGGAGCACGGTCTGGATCGAGGCAATCCGGATGTCGGTGGCGATACTGGTGTACTGGCTGCTACCGGCCTTGAGCGATATCCATTTGCGGCCGACCTTTTTGACCTCCGCCGAGGTCAGCCCGACGATCTTGGTCAGGCCCCCGGAGTTGCCCGAGACGTAGCCATAGGCGGGGGTCACCACGATCGTCACGGCGTCCCCGCCGGCTGTGATGGACTCGGTCCCGCTCTTTTTGCCCAGGTCGGCCACCACTTTCTCGTTGTTGGCCGTCGTCGAGGACTTCGAATCGACCTCCAGGTGGACGGCGCCCTGCTTGGCGATCGCCGCCTTGGCGGCGGCCAGTACCGAGCTCGCCGTCGGCGCCGCCGAAGCCGCGGCCTCGCCGGCACCGGCCGTCAGGACCAGCGCCCCGGTCACGAGCGTGCCGGCGGCGAGGGTGGCGGTCACCAACGTGGCGGTCACGAGCGCGCTCAGCCTCGTCACCGCCCGGCGGGGGGAGCAGGACAAGGTCGGTCGTGCAGATAAGTGCATGGTACGAACGCTAGTGGGCCCGCCGGGGCACCCCGGGAGGAGACCACCACCGGTGCCGGGGCGGCGCTGGCGAGGGTTTGCTCAGGCGCGCAAGGCCACTTCGGCCAGTGCCGACAGAGGCCTGGCCACCACTTCGGGGTCGCCGACAACGGCGGTCACGAGCCGACTGGGGGAGAGGTAGCGCCGAGCAGCCTCGTCCACCTCGTCCTTGGTCGTGGCGATCACCGCCTTCGGGTATGCGGTGAGGTAGCCGAAGTCGACGCCCCTGATGGCCAGGTTGGCCAGGGTCGTGGCCAGGCCGGGCAGGGAGGCCGTGTCGAAGCTGAAGCGGCCCACCGAATAGCGCCGGGCCATTTCGAGCTCCTCGTCGTTGATCCCCAGGGTCGCTATACGCCCGAGCTCGTAGAAGATCTCGACCAGGGCGGGGGCGGTGACCCCCGTGGCCACATCGACCGCCAGGGTGAACCACGAGCCGGCCCGGCCGTGGCGCACGACGCTGCGGGGCGAGTAGCTGTAGCCGTTGCGCTCCCGGATGTTGGCCATGATCCGCGAGCTGAACATACCGCTGAGCACTTGTTCGGCCAGCGAGGCGGCAGGCCAGTCGGCTTCGCCCAGGCGGGCGTAGCTCCCCCCGAGGCGCAGGTTGCTCTGGACGCTGGCCGGCCGGGCAACCAGGTCAAGGGGCCCCGGGCGGGGTACCGGTACCGGCGGCAAATCAGTGTGGGGGGCCGACCCGGCGGCCGTCCAACCCGCCATGGCCTCCTCGGCCAGGCCGAGGGCGCGGGTGGGCTGGAGGTCGCCCACCAGCACCAGGTGGGCACCGGCAGGGTCGAGCACGACGGGGTGCAGGGCGCGCAGAGCGGCGGCGTCGACGCGCCGCAAAGCGGTCGGTGCCGGGATCGGGGTGGCGTAGGGGTGGCCGCCGAACAACCGCCGCCGCAGCGCCTGGCTGGCCACGACCTCGGGCTGGCTCAGGGCGATCAGCGTCTCGTCGGCGGCCCGGTTGCGGTCGGCCCTGACCTCGTCCGGCGGGTAGCTGGCACCGCTGAGGACCTCGACGAGCAGCCCGAGGAGCTCCTTCAGGTGCTCGGCCAGGACCGCCCCGCTCACGATGACCCGGTCCTCGCCCACGTGGGCGTCGAGGCTGCCGCCCAGGTCCTCGATGGCCCCGGCCAGCGACACGCGGTCGTGGCGGTCGGTCCCGGCGAACAGGGACCGGGAAAGGACGCTCACGGGCGCGGGCTTGCGGATCTGCTCGGCCGCGAGGGGGACGGCCAGGCGCAGCTCAACGAGGGGAAGGGACGGGCGCCGGACGACCAGGCCATGGACGCCGCCGGACAGGGCCGCTTCGAGGAGCTTGGGGGCCGTCGGGGCGGTCAGGCGCCCGATCGGGGGCCGGGTGGTGGGCTGGGCGCCAGGCTGGGTGGCGGGCTGGGTGGCGGTCTGGGTGGCGCGCTGGGCCATGTCAGTTCGCCGCCGGCTGTAGCTCGAGGACGGCCCGGTGCTGGGCGAGCAGGTCCGCCGCCGCCTCGGCGACGTCCGCCACCTTCACCGCGGCGAGCCGGGGAGCCAGCTCCTCGACCAGCTCGGCGCGCCCGTGGATGGTCTCGACGGAGGCGACGATGTGGGCACGGTCCATCAGCGAGTCGAGGCTCCTCCACAGGTCGGCCGACGAGGTGGCCACCACCCGGGCCAGTTCTTCTCGGTCAGGCCCGTCCTCGGCCAGGCGCCCGATCTCTTCGTCGATGACCCCGAGGAGGGCATCGGTGGTCGACGTCCCGGGGTGGAAGACGATGACCTGGAGCAGGGTCGGGTCACGGACGAAAAAGGCGTCCTGGCCGAAGGTCCCCAGCTGGCACGAGACGTCGGTCACGTTGTTGTCCCGGTAGATGAGCCGGGCGCGGAGCCGGCTCGAGTCGCCGCCCGCCAGCAGGCTGGCGAGCACGTCGTAGACGAGGTAGTGGTCGAGGTGGCCGACGGGGTCGGTGGTGCGGTAACCGACGGCGAAGGCGGGCTGGGGGGCCAGGGGGTCGCGGATGACCCGGTGGCGGTCGGCGTCGGGGCGGGGCTCGGGCCATGGCCCGCGCTTGGGCACCCGCCGGCGCCTGATCGAGGCGAAGTAGCGCTCGGCCAGGGCGAAGACCTCGTCGGCGGCGCACGCCCCGACCACCGCCAGCACGGCGTTGCCGGGGCTGTAGTAGGTGGTGTAGAACTCCTCGCTGTCGCGGACGGTGGCTTCCTCGAGGTGGGTGAAGTCGCCGTAGCCGTTGTGGGCATTGGGGTAGGAGCTAAAGGCGAGCGCCGGCAGGGGGATCCAGGGGAAGCCGCCATAGGGCCGGTTGAGGACGTTGACCCTGATCTCCTCCTTCACCACGTCGACCTGGTTGCGGAGGTTTTCCTCCGAGACCGTCAGCGAGGCCATACGGTCCGCCTCCAGGAACAGGGCCAGCTCGAGGGCCGAGGCGGGCAGGGCCTCGTAGTAGGCGGTGAGGTCGGGCAGGGTGTGACCGTTCAGCCGGCCGCCGGCCGACTCGATGAGGCGGCCGTGCTCCATCTTGCCGACGTGGGCGGACCCCTGGAACATCATGTGCTCGAAGAGGTGGGCGAACCCCGTCCTGCCCTCGGGCTCGGAACGGAAGCCCACGTTGTAGACGACGGCCACGCCGACGAGGGGGACCGTCGGGTCGGGGACGGCCAGTACCTTGAGGCCGTTGTCGAGGACGGTCCTCTCGACAGGGTGGGCGCGTTTGGGCCGCGTTGGCATGGCGACGAGGCTACCTGCTGACCGCGCCCCCGACAGCGGGCCCATGAAAAACGCTGAAAAGCGGAGCGTCCACGTAGTTGGACAGCGGGGAAGGTAGCCTGCCCCTTGGAAGAGGGGCCCGCACGGTGGCCGTTCGGGGGGCGGACCTGCACTACTAGTAGAAAGCCGAGCTAAATGCATAAGCGAGTTCTTTCAGGACCGGTGACGAGGCGAGGGCGGGGGCGCCCCCGGGCGATTGCCGTGGCCGTCGTCCTTACCACCGGCGCCCTGTGCGCCGGGCTGGCCGTCACCGCGCTGCCGGCCTACGCCGATGTGACCAGCAATGACTACACCATCGGCTCAGCTACAGGAGCCGTCAGCACCGTAGTGGCCACGCCCACCAGCGTGAGCGCGTCCGGTCCCACCAACTTCGAAGTCAGCTTTACCGCCGCCTCCGGGCTGGCGGGGAGCAGCGACAGCTACATCACGGTGGCTCCCTCCGTGCCCCTGGTGTCGACCCCGGCCAACATCGACCTCGTCGGTGGGTCGTGCATCCAGAGCGGCACGGCGGGTGCCGGGGGCGCCGGCAGCGACCTCACCTCCGGGATCACCATCGAACTGGGGAGCGCCTGCTCCCTCAGCGCCGGTAATACCGTCGAGGTGCTCTTCAACGCCGACGCGCCTTCCTCCACCGGCACCTTCTATTTCACCGTGTCCACCTCGAGCAACGGCACGCTGGCCACGTCCAACAACATCAACGTGGGCACCTCGGCCGGCAACCTGACGGCCTCGGGGTACGGGTTCGGGAGCAACGCGCAGTACACGATCACCGGCGTGACGGTTTCCGCCCTGACGACGAATGAAAACTCCATTCTCCTGGACGCCAACGTCACCCTCGGCACCGGGGACATCACCTGGTACAGCGGGACGGGGGGTGCGGGCTATACCGTCACCCTCACGCCCCCCGGCGGGTCGGCCACGGCGGACACGGTGACGGCGGCGACGGTCGTAGGCAACGGCGTCACCCTGACCCTGGCCAACGCCCTGGCCGAAGGGGACACGCTCAATATCACCGCCACGGGGTCCAACCCGCCGGCGACGTCGGGCAACGACGCCATCGACATGGTCGTCGTGCCCGGCAACGGGACGGCGGTGACCACGACCTCGATAACTTTCGGCAATTCCGTTTCGGCCGTAACCGTTTCGCCCGCCTTGACATTGGCGGGAGCGACGACCACCTACAACGTCAGTTTCAGGGCGTCGACGGCGGTGCCGGCGAGCGGTGACATATTCTTCAGCGAGACCGCCGGCCCGACCAACTTCACCACCGTCTCGGGGGTCGAAGTCTCCGACACCACCCAGAACACGCACTTCGTGGCCAGCGGGGTGGTGCTGGCCGACGGTTCGGCCACCATCCCTTTGGCCAATCCCATCAATGCCGGGGACAACATCACCCTCACCCTGGCCAGTGTCACCAACCCGGCCGCAGCCACGATTAGCGACTTCAAGGTGTCGACCAGCGAGGACGTGCTGCCCACGGCGGCGGCCTCCTACACCATTGGCGCCAGCGCCAGCCCGGGCGTGAATGTCAACGTCAGCCCCAATGGGCTCAGCGCGCTGGCCACCTACACCATCGCCAATGTCCGCGCCACCGGCCCCCTGGCCGGCGGTTCGAGCACGATCGCGATTGTCGGCCCGACGGGGACGGTCTTCCCCAATAACGTCTCTGACTACAGTGTCCAGGACTCCACGACTCCCACGGGCTCGGCCGCGGCCTCCGCCATCGTGAGCGGTGGGGGCACCAACGACGTCGTCATCAGGGTGGCCAACAGCATCAACTCCGGGGACATCCTGGGCCTGTCCGTTCAGGGCGCCATCAACCCCAGTATTGCCTCCAGCACCTACACGCTGATGCTCCAGGGCAGCGTCGCCGGGCTGGCCCCCACGCCCACCACCACGACGGTACCGCCGACGACCACCACGGTACCCAAGCCCAAGCCCGCGGCTAGCTCCGGCACGAACTCGGCCACGGTGTCCAAAGGCGTGGTGAAATTGAAGTTGGTGTGCAAGATCGTGGCGTGTACCGGCGTCATAACTCTTGTCGACGTGAGGACCGAAGTCGGCCACAGCAAGTTCAAGGTGGCGGCGGGCAAGACCGGCACCATCTCGGTCGGCTTGCTCACGGACGGCAAGGCTCTCCTGGCCGGCGCCAAGCACCACACGATCAAGGTCACCGAGACCATCACCGTCAACGGCGGCCCGACAGTGAAGTCGAAAGTAACCCTGGTCGGTTAGGCCCTGTCCATGCCCGCGGGTGGTTGGATCCCACCGGCCACCCGCCGGCTCGGCCTTCCCGCTGACGGGACGACGATGACTATGACGGGCACCTTCAAGCTCGGCTCTTTGGTGAGCGGCCCCGCCGCGCTGCGCCCCGACCTGGTGGCCGAGACGACGCGAGCAGCTCTGGTGCGGGCGGGCTTGCTCGACGAGGTCGGGGTGGTCGAGATCGACCCGGCCGTCTCGGACACTGCGGCCACCCAACGGGAGTTCGGGGTGCATCCCGGCGCGCTGGCCAACTGCGTCGTGGTGGGCGGCAAGCGGGAGGGGACCGAGCGGCTGGCGGCCTGCGTGGTGCTGGCCAGTACCCGGGCCGACGTCAACGGGGCGGTCAGGCGCTTCCTCGACGTCCGCAAGGCGTCGTTCCTGTCCATGGAGCGTGCTGTCGCCCTCACCGGCATGGAGTACGGCGGCATAACCCCGATCGGCTTGCCGGCCGACTGGCCCGTACTGGTCGACCGTCGAGCGGCGCAGACCGACGTGGTCCTGATCGGTTCGGGGGTGCGCCGCTCGAAGATCCTCTTGCCGGGGGTACTGCTGAGCCGCTTCCCCAACGTCGAAGTTACCGACGGCCTCGGTTTGTAGAGGGCCAGTCTGTAGAGGGCCCGTCTGTACAGACGGGCGCTGACGGCGCCCACAGGCCGAAGGCTCGTTGCGTGGCCCACTGCACGGCCCTCAGGCCGGTGCCGGCGGGTCGACGGGGGGGAAAGGCCGTCGTGTCGAAAGCGGGGACGAAGACCCTTCCGCCCTGGCTCAAATAGACGTACACCGGATCCGACAACAACCCGAGGGCCCGCCACCACCGGGAGGCGTGAGCGCCCCGCAACTGGCCGTGAAGGTCGGGACGTTCGCCGTCCACGGGCACCGCCGCCGGTGCCAGGCCGAACCAGTGGTACGCCATGCGCAGGACCGGGGCCCGGCGCGGGTCGGTGACCCCGAGGTCGCCGAGCACCACCTCGTCGACGGACAAGGCGTCGGCACCGGCGTACACGTAGTGGACCGCAGCCGGCCGGTGGCAGCCCATGACCCCGAAGGGCCCGTCGGCCACGGGCCCCCAGCCGTCGACGACCGAAAAGTCCGGCGGGGCCACATCGAGCACCATCATGGTGGCGGAGCGGTAGTCGACCTGGCGGCTGGCGTACACGGTGTCGTCGATCCGTCCGCTGGTGCCCTCCAGGGTGCACAGGCTGAGGTGGGCGAAGTCGGTGGGAGCGGTACGGAGCTTCGGCATCACGACCCGGAGGTCGGCCCCGTACCACGTCTTGCTGATGGCGTGCTCGACAAGGCCCCGCTCGTAGGTGAACGGCTCCAGGTCCCCGCTGATATCGACCACCCGGTACGTGGGCGACACGAAGCCGAAATATGCGGCCACCTCGGCCACCGAACGGTGGGCGTAGTCATTGCCGTAGACGGTCGGCGCCTCCAGGACGGCGACGTCGCCAACGCCGTGGCGGCGGAGGTACCGAGCCAGGATCTCGACCATCTCTGGGCTCGAGACATTGGAACGGTCCCGACGGTCGTAGCCGAGCATGAAAGACACCCGGACAGCCGCCGATGCCGCACCGGCGGCCAGCTCGCCCAGGCCGGCGCGGTCCAAGCATTCCTCCAGCACGGCCGCCTTGCCCGCGCCGGGACGCCCGGCGCGCACGGCAACGGCCTGGCGGGAGCCGAAGCCCCGCGGCCGGCGGTCGGGGCCGCCCCAGGGGGCGCCGGCCTCCCGGGGCGTCTCCGCGCCAGCCCGGCCGGGCCGAAGATGAGCCGGCACGAACCAGGGGCTGATGGCGCCGAGCCCGGCGGCCAAGTCGGCTACGGCGAGGGGGGCGGCCAGCCGGTCGTCTTCGCTGAGGGCACCCGCCAGGAGCCGGAAGGCGGCGGCGTGGCGGGCCTCGTCGTCCCGGACGCGCTCGAAGGCCGTTCGTTCCATCGGGTCTGCGGGCACTTCCACCAGGCGCCTGTAAGCCAGCTCGGCGCTGGCTTCGAGGGCGGCATTGAGCCGGCAGTAGTGCCGGAAGGTCTGATAGCGCAACTGGCGGCGGAGCACCGGGGGGACCTGCCCGGTGGCCGCGGCCACGGCCACCAGGAGCCCGGCGGCGCCCGCCCGGAACGGCGCCGTTCGGGGGTCACGGTGGTTGGAGGTGGCCGACGTCCAGCCCGACAGCGCTCCTTGCACCTGGCGGCCGTACACCACCGCCGCCGACCCCAGCCCGCCGGCCCGCAGAAGCGCGCCCCGGATGAACTCGGCGTGCAGCTGCTCGTCCTTCCAGATCCACACCAGGGTCTGGCGGACGCAGGCGCGGGCGTCCTCGTCCATGTCGAGCGCAGCCACCCGCCCGGCCACCGCCTCCTCCCGGTAGGCGACGGCCACGACCTGCTCGCGTTCCAGGGCCAGGAGGAGCAGGCGTCGGCGTTCGAGCTGCGGCCGGCCGGCGAGCTCGGAGCGCCAGCGGTCCAGCCGCTGTTGCACCTCCTGGAGAAGGGCGGTCTCGAGCTCATCGGGCCCCGCCCTCACGGTTCAGCCTGCCGGCGTCGGGGAACCGAAGAAATGGGCGTCACCGAAGCTGAACACGGTGCCGTCGGCGCCGAGCAGCCAGTAGCCGAGGCCATCGGGAGTCGCCGCCATCGCCGTGACCGGGGCCTTGAGCGTCACGTTGGAGCCGGGCACCGACCCGAAGAACTTGGCGTCGCCATACGTTTCCACCCCGCCGTCGAGGCCCGCTTCCCACGTGCCGTTGCCGCTGGGGGTGACGGCGGTGCCGACGAGCCAGCCCGACAGGGCCGAACCGGGCCCGTAGGACGCCAGGCTGCCTCCCGGGTACAGGTACACGGCGCCGTTGCTGGCCGCCGTGACTATGTAGCCACCGGCGTTACGGGTCCCGATGTCGTCGTAGGGGGCATTGTCGGTGGTGGGGGACCCGTCGGAGCTGGCGTTGCCGAAGGTATAGACGTGCCCGCTGGCGCTCACCAGCCAGTACCCCTTGCCGTCGGGCGTCACGGCCAGGCCCGCGATGGGGGCCAGACTGGCCTCGGCGGCCGGCA
>JBEKNX010000015.1:0-23369 GCA_049522375.1 Acidimicrobiales bacterium
GCAATGGAGCATCACCTTGACGTCGGCCAGCTCCTTGGCGCGCTGCCACATTCGCCCGTGGCGGGGCTTGAAGAACTCCCGGTACATGCGGGGGGAAATCTGGGGGCCGTTCTGCATGCCGAGGTCGTCGCCGAAAAGGATGATGTCGATATAAGGCCCGACCAGGCCGAGGTACTTTTCCAGGTTCTTCAAGTGCCGCTCGGTCAGGCGCTCCAGGAGGTCGTGGGCCCGCTCGGGCTCCGCCGCCAGCAGGGCCAGAAAATTGTCGTTGCGGTACAGGAACTGCCCGAATTCCATGAGGTTGCCGCCGAACAGGCCGATTATCGCCCGGTCGGTGCTTTCCCGCAGCCGGCGGGCGCCGGCGATCATTCTCTCGTCCCCGCCCGGGCCGTCTACCAGGGGGCCGGGTGGGGAGGCGACGTTCCACATGCACTCGGCGATGACCTCCTCCAGCCGTTCATGGTCCGCCTCGCCCTCGGCGAAAGGGTAGTAGGCCGCCTCGAAGTACAGCGCGCCATCGGGCATCTGGCCGATGACCCGGCCCGTCCCCGAACGTACGACCCAACCCCGCTCGGTCCGCTCCGGGGCCACCCACACCGGCACCTGGCAGGGGGTCCCGTCGGGCAGGGCCCAGTCCGTCCAGTCCGCGTCGTCCAGGGCAAAGCCCCGGCCCAGTTCTATGGTGTCCACGCCGAAGCGGTCGAGCACGTCCTCGTCCAGTACGGCCAGTTGTTGCTGGATGTCGTACACCCTCACCGGCCTGGGGGCCAGGCCGAGATAGGCCCGCAGGCGCGGGTAGGCGATGGCAGAGATGCCGGAGGACCGGTGACCACCGAGGTCGACCGGCACCCGGTCCGTCTCGCGGTGGTCCAATGCGGCCATTACCCGGTCCCGGGACTTCATATCTGCTCCTTACTCCTCGGTGTTGGTGTCGTCGTGCGTGCTAGGCCTGGAGGGCGGGGGCAAAGGTCAGGTCACCTCCGACGGCCAGCGCCCTCGTCTCACCGGGTTTGAGACGGACGACGGTTGAGCCGTCCCGGACCACCAGGTCGGTCCGGCCGTCCTCGAACACGGTGGCCGACGACGCCGTGGCCACCGCCAGGTCGGGGAAGCGGACGGTCGTCGCCACCTCCTCCTCGGCCATGTTGTTGAGCCAGAGCACGAGCTCTCGCCCGTCTCGGGACGGCGTGGCCTGCACCAGCCTGACCTCGCCCCGGTCGATCAGGCACAAGCTCCCCGAGGCGGCCATCTGGCCCCGGCCGGCGGCCGAGGGGACGATGGCGGCGACGAGCGGGGTGCTGACCGAATCTCCCAACTGCGTCCCCAGGGCGACGGCACCGCCGTCCCCAGACGAGGTGCCAGACGAGGTGCCAGACGAGGTGATGGCGTAACGGAAGCTCATCTCGCCGCCCTGCTCGGTCGGGAAATTGGTGTCCCAGATGTTATTGAGGGCCCAGGAGTAAATGGTCCCGGGCTCGGGCTCGTCCAGGCGGAGGGTCCCCGGGAAAGGCGAGTAGGGCGAATGGATGTCGCCGAACTGGACCAGTGGGGCGTCGACCGTCGCCCAGGCGGTCGTCCCTGTCCCTTCGGCCAGGGCCACCCAGTGCCGGACCGCCCTCATGTGCTGCGGGCACCCCGGGACGGTGGGGGAACTGGCGCTGGTGCCCAACCCCGGCAGTTCGTACACCAGCTCGGGAGCGCTGGCGGCGAAGGGGAAGGCGAAAAAGACGCTCTGCTTGTCCACCGTGCGGTCCTTCCACATCCGGTTGTGGATCTCGACCCGGGGAACTCCCCGCCAGGCCGTGATGGTGGTGAGGAGGCGGGAACAACCCGGGGCCCTGACGTCGAGGGTCATGCTCTGGCCGAGGTCGCTGGCCTCGTGGCGGACGATGACGGCGGCCTCGGCCGTGACCCGGTCGGCGATCAGGTCGAGGGCACGGCTGAAGACCCGCCCCGACAAGTGGTCCACCTTGGTGGCCGTCCCGTAACGGTCGAAAACGTAGGCGTTGAGGCCCAGGCGCGCCCGTGTGTTGACCAGCTCCCGCCCCGTCGATCGTTCGCGTAGCGAAGCGATGGAGGCGTCGGCGGCGGCGTAGCTGACGCGGTAGAGCTCATTTTCCACCACGGCGTCCTTAGGGCGGCTCACCTCTACCGGTACCGGGGCCTCCTCCACCACGTTGAAGCGGGCGTAGCCGAGGCTGGGCACGTCCCGGGCCAGGAACTGAAGGAAACGCCCGGCCGGCCGGTGGGCGACGTGCTCCTGGGGCAGGGCCAGGGTGGCGATCTTGGTCCCGTCGCGGTCGTCCTCCACCCCGACTTCCACGTCCCCCGGCACCGTGCTGAAGGGGAGGAAGACCTTGACCACGTCGGTGCGGGCCCAGCCGGCGGCGTTGAACACGACCACGTTGGCCAGGCCCCGGTTGCCCCCGACGAGCTCGGCGGCGCGGCGGGCGCCGAGCTCCACGAGCGACGCCGCCGCTTCCCGGGCATTGCGAGCGAAGGAGGCCTTGCGCTGCCATTGCAGGTCGCCTGAACCCCAGCCCTCCTCGTCGTCTTTCCAGGGATGACGCGCCCCCCAGGTGTGCTCGTCGAACAAGCCGATGTCCTCATAGGCCTGGCTGGTCCCGGCCACCGGCGCCGGAGGCTTGCCGGACATCACGTCGGCCACCGCGTGGAGAGCCCGGCCCACGCGCACCGACCCCTGGGCCTGGCGGGCCCAGCCGAGCATGCGGGCTCCCGAGCCGAGGCCGTCGGCCCACCAGTCGGCCCAGTCCCCCTGCCATTCCGGGACCGAGCCGCCCAGTCGTTCCAGCGCCCGGGCGCAAAATTCTTCGTTACGGTCGACCCGCAGGTGAGGGTAGGCCCAGGCGGCGTCCCAGTCCCGGGCTATCTCCGAAACGGCCAGGTTGGGGGGGGCGTTGTCGCCGTACTTGCCCTGCACCCGCAGGTGCAGGATGTCATGGGGGTAAGGGTCGCGCACCACCTTTTCCGCCTCAGGCAACCAGGTCCCCGAGTCGAAGGGATACGACCGTTCGGCCAGGGCGGCCAGGTAGCAGGGAAGGCTGTCCTGGGCCACGGCGAACGACTCGGCCAGGCCCAAGATGTTCCCTTCCATGTAGGCGTTGCCGTGGAGGGTGTCGGTATGCCACACCAGCAGGCGCTTGCCGCTAGGGGCCTTCCAGTAAAAAGGCCGGCCCAATTTCTCGCCTCCGATGAGGTAGGGGACCGAACGACCGGCGTAATTATGGGCCACCGAGAGGAACTTCACGCCCACGTCGGCCAGCACCTCGACCAGCCCGCTCACCCCCCCGGGGACATCGGTCTGCATGGCCGTGGTGATGGCCAGGCCGTGCTCGGCCCGCAGCTCGACGGCGTAGCGCACCATCTCGTACAGCTCCTCGATGGCGCACGCCTCGGTGTGCATGTTGAGGCTCATGGCGCTGATCCCGACATGCCCGGCGTTCACGGCGTCGACCATGCGCCGCCGGTCACGGGCGCCCCGCGAGGCGAACCACCGCTCGAGCGGCCAGTTGACCTCTACGTTCCAACGGAAACGAGCGTCGTCGTCCCAGCCGCTGGTGCGCTCGACCAGGTCGAGCACCGAATCGAGGTACTGCAGGTGGTTGGCCGTCACCACCTCCTGGCGGTCCGTGTAGCCCACGTCCAGGTGAGTGTGGTGGACCAAGGAAACGGACCATTTGCGCTGAGGGCGTACCGTTAGTTCTCCCCGGCAGGCCACCTCGCCATTGGCGGAGCGGAGGGTGAACCCGCACCGCTGCGGGGCGTGCACCTCGGGCACGAGCACCTGGGCGACCAGGGCGGTGCCGTGGCGTTCGAAGCCGACGGGCGGCCCGGCCTCTCCCGGGGCGCCCTCGAACGACACGGACAGGCCTTCCGAAGGGCCGGCACCGCTGGGGCCGGGAGCGGCCGTGGCCATCAAGCGGAGGCGCACCACTTGCTCCAGGCCCCGCGCCGAGTGTTTGAACAGCGGCAGGTTGGCGGCGTGCAGCGCCTTACCGGCGACCTTGCCCACCTCGACGAACACCGCGTCGGCCAGCTGGGAACGGAACTCGTCAAGGTCACGCCGGCGGTCGCCGTTTGATTTGTCGTGGAAAGGGCTATTGAGAAGTCCCTCGGTCACCGTTGCCCTCCTTGGTGCTCTGGGCCGGCCATCAGCGGCGCACGACCAGGGAAAGGCCCTGGGTGAAAAAACGCCTCAGGGTGAAGAACAGCACCAGCATGGGCGACGCCGCGATCAGGGTGCCGGACAGCTCCACCGGCAGGCTGGACCCGCCGTACAGGCCCATGAGGCTGCTGAGGCTGGCCATCACCGGGTGGACCGACGGTGACGAGCTCAGCACTATGCCGAACAGCAGGTCGTTCCAGATCCAGGTGAACTGGAACAGGAACAGCACCAGTGCCGCCGATACGGACAACGGGACATAGATGGAGCGGAGGATCCGGACCTCGCTGGCACCCTCCACCATGGCCGATTCCCGGTACTCGTTCGGTACGGTGCTGTAAAAGCCCCGCAAGACGAGGGTGCAGAACGGTACGGAGATAGCGGTGTAGAAAAGCAATAAACCCCACCGGGTGTTGTAGATGTGGATGGAGTTGTACATCCGGAACAGCGGGATGATGTACATCTGGAGGGGGAAAACCGTCCCCGAGTAGATGATCATGAAAATGGTGAAACCGCCCCGGATACGCAGCACGACGATCCCGTAGGCGGCCAGCGAGGCGATGGCGATCGAGGCCGCTGCCCCCACCACGCCGTAAATGATGCTGTTGACGAACCCGGTCCCCAGGCCGGCGCTGTCCCAGGCCGAGCGGATGTTCGACAGGAGGTTGAACTCCCGGGGGATGGCGTAGAAGGGGTGGGCGAAGAAGTCCGGAGCGGACTTCGAGGCGTTGATTACCGCCCACCAGATGGGCAACGCCCACAACACGGCGGCGATGATCAATATGCCGTAGATCACGACCTGCTTCATCGTGGCGGGCTTCATGTTCTAACCTCCCCTAGGCTGCGGCGGAGGTAGCCGATCGACGCCAGCAGCACGAAGATGGTCAGCACGACGGCGATGGCCGCCCCGTAGCCCATCTTGAAGTACTGGAAGGACTGCTGGTAGGTCCAAACCGCGAAAGTGGAGGACGACCCGTACGGGCCGCCCTGGGTCATGACCCAGATCAGGTTGAAAGCCTGCAGGGCGTTGACGATGCTTATAGCCACAATTACCCGCGTCATGGGTGTCAGCATCGGCAGGGTTATGTGCCGGAACAATTTCCACCCCGCCGCCCCGTCCAGGCTGGCCGCCTCGGTGATCTGCGGGTCGATGGTGTCCAGCCCCACGAAGAACAGCAGCATGTCCACTCCCACGATCTGCCAGGTGGAGGCGATGATCATGGAATAGGTGTTGAGGGGTACGTCGTTCAGCCACTGGACGTTGGCCAGGGAATGGATGCCCAGGGCCCCGAACAGGACCGAGATGCCGCTGGTGCCGAAAAGGAAGCTCCAGATGACCCCGGTGGTCACGAAACCGATGGCGTAGGGGAGGTAGAAGACCGTCTGGAAGACGGTCCGTCCCCGCCGTTTCTTGAGCATCACGGCGGCGGTCAGCCCGAGGCCCACAGGCAGCACGATCATGGCTGCCGCCCAGATCACGGTGTTGTAGACATTGGTCGACAGGGAGGGGTCGTGCCAGAGGGCACGGTAATTGGCCAACCCGATGAACTGGGCCGACGATAGGCCGTTGGAGTTGGTGAAACTGAGCCAGACCGTGACCACGATCGAGTACCAGAACATCCCCACCACCAGGACCAGAGCGGGGACCACGAACAGGTAGGAGGTGGGCCGGCGCCAACGACGCCGCCCGGGACGGGCGGCGTCGTTACTGGCCGAGGCCTGGGCCGGTCCCGTGGTGACGACGCCAGGGACAGGGAGCGTCTTCATCTCAGGCCGGCCATCGCTTGCCTACGGGCAGGCGCACAATATTGCTTTCAGAGGCCTTACTTGTCCGTTCCAGGCGGGGGCCCTATTTGGCCGTCGACCAGTAGGACGTAGCCACGTCTTGCAACGTCTGCAGGAACGGCATCAAGGGCAGGTTGGGGTTGAGGATGAACTTGGACAGGTCCGAGGCCACCGGGACGGCGATCTCAGGAGGCGTTGCCTCCCAGTACCGGTTCCACAGGTGGACGTGCTCGGCCTTGATCTCATTGGCCACGGCGATGGCGGTGGGGTCGGTGGTGTGGACCGAGCTCTCGGCGCTCACGAACGACTCGAGGGCGTCCCATTTCACCTGGACGGAGGGCTCCATGAAGGTGTTCACCGAGTTGAGGGCGGCCTGCTTATCGGAGTTGTGAGCGGACACGACCACCGGCCCGGTCTCGAAGATGGCCTGCCAGCCCACGGCCGGGTTGATGGGAGGCACCATGAACGCGCCGTAGTCCTTGCCCGGCACCATGCCGTCGGCGGTCAGGTCGGACTCGAACCACGAGCCGATGAGCATCATGGCCGTCGAGCCGTTGACGAACGTCGTCGGGGTAGTTATGTCGGTGTCGATGTTCTCCGCGGTCCCGAAATACCCGTCATCGGCCACCTGCTTCCAGGCCTCCATCGCCTTCACCACGGGTGCGCTGGTGTAGGAGATCTGGCCGAGGACGAGCTGGTGGTAAGCGGTGGGGCTCTCGGACAGAAGGAACTGCTCGAACCAGATGAAGCCGGCCCAGTCGTCGACGTCGTAATGGAAGGGAGCGATCCCGTGCGCCTTGAGGGTGGCGGCGTCGCTCATCAGCTGGGCCCAGGTCATGGGCACGCCCAGGTTGTACTTGGCAAAGTCCTTCTTGTTGTAGTACATGACCCAGTCGGAGGTGTAAAGGGGCGCGCCGTAGTACTGGCCGTTCACCTCGTAAGCGTTCTCGACGTCGGGGTTCAGCCCGTACTTGGTTTCCCATACTTTGACCATCGACGTCATGTTCGCCAGTGCCCCGGCCTTCACCAGTGGGACCAGCTGCTGGCCCGACCACCAGGTGAAAACGGGGGGTGCTTGGGAGGTGGTGGCGGCGGCCCGTACCACGCCCTGGAAGGCGGTGGTGCTCGCGTAGGACTGGGCCTGCCACCCGGTCCCGCCGTCCAGGGTGGCCAGGACCTTACCGATGGCGTTGATACCTTTCGTCCAGGACGGCTTGTCATTTGACAGCTGGAGGTAGTTCACGGAACTACCTTCGCGGGTTGCCGCCGCACCGGCGGGGCCGGTGAACGTTGCAGTCCCGACCATCGCCATTATCGAAGCCGTCGCCACCAGAGCCGACGTTCTCTTCGTAAAAAATCTCACTTATAGCTCCTTTTCGTTCAGGAAACTGCCTGAGTTTGGGCCAAACTTTTTTTCTGCCAGCTGGCTCGGGCGACCGGTGGAGCCGTCCGGGCCGGCTCCCTTGTGGCGGAGGCCCGGTGTGCGCGGTGCAGGTTCGGTGCCAGAAGGCCCCCGGGGCCCTCTTCAGCTCGTCTGCCTCGTGGCGCACGCGTTGTCCGCCACACATGCCAGCCCTGAACTGCCCCCTTTCGTACCGTCGTGTTATCGTTAGCATTGCCCGTTGGCCACTGTCAAGTCACGCCGCTCACCGACCCGTTTGATGTGGTGCCGCGGGGCCGTGGGGCAGAGAAACGGCCGTTTGTGAAGCAATCTGCAAGGACGGCGCCCGCGCCTCGGCGCCTCCCACTATCCAACACTTACCCTGGCCGCCGAGCGTACGTTGGTGCTCATGCCGCGCCCGCGCACGTGACGGCCAAGTGAGACACGACGGGCGAGCGGGCAAGCGCCAGGGACGTCCCACCTCGACCAGCAACTTCGGGGTAGGGGCGCGTGAGGGCCACGATGCTTCTGCTTTCTACGCCCGCTTCAGCCCCAAGCCCGTTTCGACCGACCAGGACTTGGCCGAGCCCTTCGAGGTGCGCCAGCCCCTGGTCTGCGGCGATGCGCGCCACCTTGACCTGCCGGACAAATCTGTGGCCCTGGTGGTCACCTCGCCCCCGTACTTTGCCGGCAAGGAGTACGAGGAGGCCCTGGGGCACGGTGTGGTCCCGGCCACGTATGCCCAGTACCTCGAGCTGTTGAGCGAGGTGTTCGCCGAGTGCCTACGGGCCCTCGAGCCGGGAGGCAGGATGGCCGTGAACGTCGCCAACCTCGGTCGCAAACCCTACCGCTCGCTTTCCGCCGATGTCGTGCGCATCCTTGACGACGACCTCGGCATGCTGCTCCGGGGAGAGATCATCTGGAAGAAGGCCGATGGCGCGTCCGGGTCCTGCGCCTGGGGCTCGTACCGGTCGCCGACCAATCCTGTCCTGCGCGACATCAGCGAGCGGGTGATCGTCGCCTCCAAGGGCCGGTTCGACCGGGCTGTCGACATCGAGGAGCGTCGCGTCCAGGGCCGCCCGTACCTGCCGTCGATCTCAGCCGACGAGTTCCTCGACGCCACCCTCGATGTGTGGGACATCCGGCCGGAGTCGGCCCGGCGGGTCGGGCACCCGGCACCGTTCCCGGTGGAACTGCCCCAGCGGCTCATAGAGCTTTACACCTTCCAGGACGACCTCGTCCTCGACCCGTTCGTCGGGTCAGGGACGACGGCGGTGGCCGCGGTACGCACAGGGCGGCGTTTTGTCGGCTACGACACCGACCCTGGATATATAGCGATCGCCGAGCAGCGGGTCGCCGAAGAGCGCTCCCAGTCCCGCCCGGACAGGGAGGGCAAGGCGGCACAGGCCCTCGCTGTCGACATCCTCAGCGCGGCCGGGTTCGAGATCGTCGAGCGGGACCACCGCCTCCCCGGGGTCGGGGTCGTCGTCAACGTCGTCGCCCGCGACGCTGAGGGCGCGAGATGGTACTTCGACGTGACCGGAGCCTTCACCTCGGCCCGGGGCGGCCTCCTGCGCACTGACACGTTGTGGAAGTGCCTCGGCCGAGCCAGCGTGCTGAAGGCTAGAGGCGTGACGCCGCTCGTGCTGTTGTCCTCGCACCTCCCGCCCCGGCGCAGTACCGAGGACCAGGCGCTGCGCGCCGTCGGCCCGGGTGGCGTGCACGACGTCGTCGGGATGCTGAACGGCGCCGATCGGCGGCGTCTCGCCGAGTACGCTTCCGGCGGGCACAGTACCCGGCCCCTGCCGGGCTTCTGGGCCCCAGAGCACCTGGACGAGGCCTGACGGCCGCCGGGAGGGCCTCAATAACCGGCTCGATGGCTTGGCCCGCACGGGGCGGCGTCTGGCGCGTAGGACGAGAACTTGCCCCTCCGGTGCATCTCGCGGGCCCGGCCTCGTTGAAGCTTGCCGTTGGGCGTGGTCGGCAGGGAGCCTGTGGGCACGACCAGGACGTGCGCAGGCGCCAGGCCGATGGCGTTGACGATGGCGGCGCCCACCGCGCCGGCCAGGTCATCGGCGCCCGTGGCCTCCTCGACCACCACGACCAGGTCCCCTGGCCGCCCTTCCAGGGGCGAAAAGGCGACGCAGCTACCGGGCGGCAGCCCGGTGGCACGCTGGACGGCCTGCTCGATGTCCTCTGGGTGGTACTTCTGGCCAAGCCGGACAATGACCTCGTTTGCCCTGCCGGTCACGAACAGTTCGCCTTCGGCCATGTAGCCGAGGTCCCCGGGGCGGAAAAAGCCTTCGGCGAACGACCCTTCGGCAGTGGTGTTGACGTAGCCGTCGGTCACGCCCGGGCCCCGCACCCAAACCTCTCCCAGATGGCGTTCGGGGCAGGGTTTGCTTGGGTGCCCGACCCGGATCTCGACCCCGGGATAAGGCGTACCGCAGGAGACGACCCTCTTGAGGGGCCGGCCCTCTCGCGCCGGCAATGCCCGGGCCGAGCGGGCCAGCTCGTCGAGGTCCACGACGTCGACGCGGAGGTCTTGGCCGGGCTCGGCCTGGCTGATCATGCCGGCTTCGGAGGAGGCGTAGTGGACACCGATCGACCCCGGTGCCAGGCCGAGCGGCCCGCATACCTCGACGAGACGCCCGACCACGTCGGCGTCGACCAGCTCGGCATTGAAAACCGCCGCTTTCAAGCCCGACAGGTCGACACCTTCGGGCCTCTTGCCCAAGCCCCGCACGGCGGCGGCCCAGGCCGAGGACGGGCCGACAGTGAAACCGGCGCCGGTCTGGCCGGCCAATCGGAGCCACTCGGCCGGATCCCTCACGAAGCGTTCCATGGGCAGAAAATGCCGGTTGGCCGGTGCTGCCACCTCGAACAGGGCGCCCAGCCCGCCTATGTGGTAAAAGGGCAACCACGAGACCGTGGCCGGTACCGTGCCCGCTCGTCCCTTGGCGGCGTTGGTGCGAGCCCACACCACCGCCCGGGCGTGGGTCATCCGGACGCCTTTGGGGGCGGCCGTGCTCCCTGAGGTGCACAGCACCATAGCCAGGTCGGTGGGCGAGACCTGATCGGCCCGGGGGCTGGGCGCGACTGGTGGTTCGCCGGCCCAGTCCAATTTGGGGCCGCCGCCGGCGCCGAGGAACTCGAGGTAGCGGCCCTGGCCGACAATCAGCGAGCAGCCGGTCGCCGCCGCCAAGGAAGCCACCTGAGAGGAAAATGCCGCCGGGTCGCGGACGCGCACCGGGGCGGGGAGAGGGACCAAGACGGCTCCGGCCAACCACGTGCCCCAGGCCCACTCCACCCACTCCGGGGCATTTGTCCCCAAAAGGCCCACCATGTTGCCTTTTCTTATGCCCGCCAAGCCAAGTTGGGCCGCTCGGCGCAAGGCCCTGGCGTACAGATCGGCGATGGGCAAGGCGAGCGGGTCACCGCCCGAGTGGAAGACGTACCCACCACTTTTTTTGGCCGCGGCCTGCGTCAGCAGGTCGCAGAGCGTCGTGTGGCTGGTGGTCGGGCTCACTGTCATGTGACCATCGGCTCAGCCGGGCGCTTGGTGCCTAGCTCGCTTTGGCGTCTAGGAGGTGCTCAACGGTCGGCCGCCAGCGGCGCGACGTCTGGCGCGGACGGCGAGAACTCGCCCCGCTGGTACATCTCCCGGGCCCGGCCGCGCTGAAGCTTGCCGTTGGGCGTCGTCGGTAGCGAGCCCGTGCCCACGAGCAGGACCTGTGAAGGGGCCAGCCCGACCGCATTGACGATGGCGGCGCTCACCAACCCGGCGATGTCCTCCTCCTCGGTGCCCACCTCCACCACGACGACCAGGTCTTCCTGCCGGCCGCCCGGAGGAGAAAAGGCCACGCACCGACCGGGCGGTACGCCGGCGGCGGTCTGGACCGCTTGTTCGATGTCTTCGGGGTGGTACTTGAGGCCCAGGCGGATAATGACCTCGCTCGACCTGCCCGTCACGAACAGATCACCTTCGGCTATGTAGCCGAGGTCTCCCATCCCGAGCCAGTCGCCGATGAACCGCCCGTCTCTGCCCACGTTGACGTAGCCGTCCGTCACTCCGGCACCCCGTACCCACACCTCGCCCACGTGGCGCTCGGGTAGTGGCTCGTCCGGGGGCCCGATGCGGATCTCGACGCCGGGATAGGGGGTGCCGCAAGAGACGACCCTCTTGACGGGGTGGCCCGCCTTGGGCGCCACCGCCCGTGACGAGCTCGCCAGCTCGTCCAGGTCCACGTCGTCCACGCGGAGGTCGTCACCCGGCTTCGTCTCTGTCACCATGCCCGCTTCCGAGGAGGCATAGTGCACGCAGATAGCTTTGGGGGACAGGCCCAGGGGAACGCACACCTCGGCGATGCGCTCGGCCACGTCGGGGTCGACCATCTCGGCGTTCAACGCCGCCCCTCGCAGGCCCGACAGGTCGACACCCTCCGGCTTTTTGGCCAACGCCCGCAGAGCTGCGGCCCAAGCCGACGACGGGCCGACCGTGTAAGTGGCGCGCGTCTTGCCGACCAACCGGGGCCACTCCGCCGGATCCCTAACGAAACGGGCCATAGGCAGGACGTGCCAGTCAATGGGCGTGGCGATCTCGAACAGGGCGCCGAGCCCGGCGATGTGGAAAAAGGGTAGCCACGAGACCATAGCGGGCACCTTGCCCGCGGCGGCCGCCCCCGCGTTGGCAGCGTTGGCGCGCGACCACGCGACCGCCCGGGCCTGGGTCATGCGCACGCCTTTGGGTGCCGCCGTGCTCCCGGAAGTGCATAGCACCATCGCCAGGTCAGAGGGCGAAACTCGGGCGGGCCGCTGGCCCGGGGCGGGAGGGGCCTCGCAGGACCAGTCCAGCTTCGGGCGGTCGCCGTCCAGGAGGTCGAGGTACTGGCCCTCACCGACGATCACCGAGCAACCGGTGGCCTCGGCCAACGAAGCCACCTGGGAGGAGAAGGCGGCCGGGTCGCGAACTCGCAAGGGGGCGGGGAGAGGCACCAGGGCGCCTCCGGCCAACCACGTGCCCCAGGCCCATTCCGCCCACTCCGGGCAGTTGGGCCCGATGAGGCCCACCATATTGCCTATGCCGACGCCGGCCCGCCCGAGCTCGGCCGCCCTCCTCAGGCCCCGGGCGTGGAGCTCCGCCACCGGCACGGCGACCGGTTCCTCGCCCATGTGGAAGAAAAACCCACCGGCTCCCCGCGCCGCCACCTCGGTCAGCAACCCACAAAGCGTGGACTGGCTGGTAGTCGCCATCATTTTGAGGTTCTGGTGGGCTGGCCCGAGGCCTCTAGTCGCTTGGCGTCCACGACGGCAGAAAGGGCGACTACGCTGGCGAAGTTCTCGGCAACGACGTCTTTGTGGCCCAACGAGATCTCGAACTCGTCCTCCAGCCAACCGATCAAGACTTCGATGGCGAGCGAGTCCAGCATCCCGCTGGCCAACGGGTCGATACCGGGCGCGACGCCCTCCAGGAGCTCGCTTTCGATGAACTGGACGATCTGTTCTTCTGTCTTCACCGGGACCTCCCTGTCGATGGTTTTCTCGTCGATGGTCCTCCAGCCCTCCCAATTGGGCTCCTCCGGCCACACCGGGTGGTCGGTGGCGTTACCACAACGCCAACAAGAGTATAAGGAGGGTAGGGTTGGGGTCTGTGAGTGCTTTGGTAAGCGTCATAGCGCGCGCGCCCACCGTTATCACGTCAAGAGTTGGTCGAAGCACGAGCTGTGGCATTCCAAGGCGACTGAAGCGCCACATCCACCCTGTTGAAGCCGCGTGACGCCCTCTCGTCCTGTCTGGTTCGGGGACAGTGACCGCCCGGCCTTCGGGTGGTTCCATAGCCCTCATGACGGCCGGGCCCGTGCCGGAGCTGTTATTTGCCCACCCCTGGCGTTCAACTATCTCCACACCCACTACGCGCTGAGGTTGCTGGCGGAACGGCTGGCCGCCAGCGGCTTTTGTGCCCTGCGGTTCGATTACGACGGCACCGGCGACTCAGCCGGCGGTAACGACGACCCCGGTCGCGTCGAGGCCTGGGTGGCGACAGTCCGGTCGGCCATGGCCCTGGTGCGTGGCGCCGGCGTCGACGAAGTCTGCCTCATAGGGATGCGTTTCGGTGCCACCCTCGCCGCTCAAGCGGCGGCGAGCGACCGCCGGACCGATCAGGTCGTCTTGTGGGACCCTTGTGCGTCCGGTCGCTCGTTCCTGAGAGAGCAGAGGGCCATCAGCACGATCACCCTGGGCAGCCCGCCCGACTCGCTTGACGGGTCGGTCGAGATCCCGGGGACCCGCTACGACGCCATCACCGCCAGCGAGATCGAGGGGGTCAGCATGGCCAAGTGCCTGCCCCCGCTGGCTCGGCGGGTGCTCGTGCTCACCCGGGGGGACCGGCCCGTGCACCGTTCGCTCCTCAACCCGTCACTGGCGAGCCAGGAGTTCTCGCACCAAGTTGCGGCCGGCCAGGCCGAGTTCATGGACCGGTACCCACCCCTTCAGGAACTGCCGCACGAGGCGGTCGCCGGGATCGTGGGTTGGCTCGCTGAAGGCGTAGCCGCTGAGCCAGTCTCCGCGCCCAGCCCCGAGCCCGGCGGCCCGCGGCAGCTCGGACGGGGCCGTGGGGGTTCCCCGACCGTCGAAGAACCGGTAAGCGTGCCCCCGGTGGGCTTGTTCGGGATCCTGACTTACGACCAGGACGTGCCTGCCTCGCCCGACAAGCCGACGGCCGTGTTCCTCAACGTCGCCAACCAGCACCATGTCGGGCCAAATCGCCTCTGGGTCGAGCTGGCGCGCCAGTGGGCCGCCACCGGTGTCCGCTCCCTGCGCCTGGACCTGAGCGGCCTGGGGGACAGCCCGAACCGGCAGGGTGAGCGCGGCCGGTGGGAATGCTTCAAACCGGAGGCGTTCGACGACGTCGTCGACGCCGTCCGATGGGCGTCCCCGGACGACCCGTCCAACGTCGTCCTGGTCGGGCTGTGTTCGGGTGGCTACCAGGCGCTCGAGAGCGCCCTGGCGGTCGGGGCCCGCGGGGTCGTGGCCATCAACCCCTTCGTTTCCTTCGAGCCGGCCGAGGTCCGCGCCGGCCTCCCGCCCGACCCGCGCCGGCGGATCCCCGTGCTCGATGACGACCTCGACGAGGCTTGGCGAGCCCGCTCCATCGCATCGTCCGGGCCCAGTTCCGGTCAATGGCTCAGTGAGCTCGTGGAACAGGGCACCGACACGTTGCTGGTCTGTGGCGACGCCGAGCTGAGGACGGTCCGCCGAGAGGTGACGGCGCCGCGGTTGCACCGGCTGAGCCGGACAGGAGGGCTGCGCGTCGAGCACCTGGCTGGTCTGCAGCACGACCTTTTCATCGCCGACCAGCGGCGCCTGGTGACGCGCCTGGTCACCGAGCACGTGCTGTCTCATTTCTCGGGCCAGTCGCGACAGCGAGGCCGCCCTACTGGCCCTCAATGGGCCGGGGCGCTCTAAGAGGAGCGCAGCATGCCGGTGGGCTCGGCTGCATAGGTCACCCCGGGCGAGTGCCCTGGATGCGCGCGGAAACCAACCGGTGGCGCTTGAGCCGGTCCTCGATCGCTTCGTTCACCAGCTTTCCCTCTTCTACCACAGGCTTCCCGGCCACGACGGTGTGGTAGGCCGACACCGGGCCGCAGCGCAGCAGCGCTTCCACCGGGTCGCTCAGGGCACCGGCAAACTGCGGGCCGTCCAGGCGCCAGCACACGAGGTCGCCGGCGGCGCCGGGGCGCAGCACCCCGAGCTCGCCCTGGCGGCCCAGGCAAGCCGCGCCCCCGATGGTGGCCAGCTGGAGGGCATCTCGGGCCCCCGTCGACGCCGCCCCGGAGCGGTACCGGGCCAGGAGCATCGCCGTCCTGGCTTCGAGCCACAGGCAGGCGGAGTCGGTCGACGCCGAGCCGTCGCAGCCGAGGCCCACAGGGGCTCCGGCCGCCAGCAGCTCTGCCACCGGGGCCAGACCGACCCCGAGCAATAAGTTGGAGCTCGGGCAGTGCGCCACGCCCACGCCGGCTCGGCCGAGCCGCTCTATCTCCGGCCCGTTGGGGTGGACGCAGTGGGCGACCCAGGAGCGGTCGGAGAGCCAGCCGACGTCCTCGAACAGCTCGACCGGGCGGCAGCCGTACACCTCCTGGCAGTAACTGTCCTCGTCTAGGTCCTCAGCCAGATGGGTGTGGAGCCTCACGTCGAGCCGGCCGGCCAGCTCCGCCGTCGCCGACATGAGCCGGCGGCTAACCGAGAAGGGCGAGCACGGGGCCAGGGCGATGCGGACCATCGCTCCCACCGAACGGTCGTGATGGGCCGCCACCGCCGCTTCACAGGCGGCCAGGATGGTGTCCTCGTCCTGGCAGACCGAGTCGGGGGGGAGGCCGCCGTCCTTCTCGGACACGCTCATGGAACCCCGGGTGGGATGGAAACGCAGCCCGAACTCGCGCGCCGCAGCGATCTCGGCGGCCAGCAGGTCGCCCCCGCCGGAAGGGTGGACGTAGAGGTGGTCGGTCGTCGTCGTGCACCCGCCCAGCGCCAGCTCCGCCAGGCCGACGAAGGTCGAGAGGTAAACGGCCTCCTCGTCGAGCCGGGCCCAGTGCGGGTACAGCACCCGCAGCCAGTCGAACAACCCGGCCCGGACGGCGGGCGCGAACGACCGGGTGAGGTTCTGGTAGATGTGATGGTGAGCGTTGACGAGGCCCGGCGTCACCACGCAGTTGTCCGCCCTGAGCGTGCGAGCGGCCGCCGGCTCGGTCCCGGCGGGGCCCACCCCGACCACCAGGCCGTTGTGGACGGCTACCCAGCCCCCCGGCACCTCTCGGCCCATGTCCATCGTCACCACCAGCTCCGCCCCGGTGACGACGAGGTCTACCGGCGTGAGCCCTGCGGCGGTGGGCACGGTTTCAGGCACCCCACGACAGTACTCAGGCGCCCATTAGTCGTACGAACCCCTGCAGGCGTACATTGGACCGGTGCCCGCGAGCGCGCAACCAGGTGACCAGCTCCTTGTCGTGGACAGGGCACCCGCCCACGGCGAGGCGGGCGGCGTCCCGGAGCGGGCGCGCCGTTCCGAGCTGGCCGACGTCGCCCGTTCGGAGGTGTCGCTGCGCCGCTTCCTGCATGGGCTCCCCGGTGTGGACCAGGTCGGGGCGGAGCAACGCGCCGCCGGCCTGGCGACCCGCTCGATAAAGGCCGGCGCCAAGCTCTGGGCGATCGACACCGCCATCTCGATGGTCGACCTCACCACGCTGGAGGGTGCCGATACCCCCGGTAAGGTGCGGGCCCTGTGCGGCAAGGCCCGCCGGCCCGACCCTGCCGACCCCAGCGTCCCGCCGGTGGCCGCGGTCTGCGTCTACCCCGACCTAGTCCCCTTTGCCCGGGCGGCGCTCGCCGGCAGCCCGGTGAAGGTCGCCTCGGTGGCTACCGCCTTCCCCTCCGGTCGAGCTTCGCTGGCGGTCAAGCTGGCCGACGTCGCCGACGCCGTCGGCGGGGGGGCCGATGAGGTGGACATGGTCATCGACCGGGGAGCCTTCCTGGCCGGCAATTACGGGTTGGTCCTCGAAGAGGTGCGGGCGGTAAAAGAAGCGTGCGGCGGCGCGCACCTGAAGGTGATCCTGGAGACCGGCGAGCTCGTCACCTACGACAACGTCCGGCGGGCGTGCTGGACGGCCATGATCGGTGGTGCCGACTTCATAAAGACCTCGACTGGGAAGGTGAGCCCGGCGGCGACCCCTCCGGTCGCCCTGGTGATGCTCGAGGCCGTCCGTGAGTTCGCCGAGGTCGCGGGCAGCACGGTCGGGGTAAAAGTGGCCGGCGGTGTCCGCACCACCAAAGACGCCATCCGGTACCTCGTCCTGGTCAACGAAGTCGCCGGCGACACGTGGCTGGAGCCGGACCGTTTTCGTATCGGCGCCTCCAGCCTGGTGAACGACCTGTTGATGCAGCGCTCAAAGCAACGTCGCGGTGCCTACGCCGGCTCCCAGGACTTCAGCGTCGAATAGCCCGTCCCGCCATGGCCTCCGTTCGCTTCCCCTACGCACCTGCGCCCGAGTCTCGGGCCGTCGTCAACCTGAGGGCCTCGTACGGGCTGTTCATCGACGGCGAGTTCGTGAGCCCGGTCGACGGCGGCCATTTCAAAACGGAGAACCCCTCCTCGCAGGAAGTGCTGGCCGATGTCAGCTCGGCCGGCCCCGCCGACGTCGACCGGGCGGTGCGCGCCGCCCGGCGCGCCCAGCAAGAGGTCTGGGGCCCGATGCCGGGCAAGGAGCGGGCGAAGTACCTCTTCCGGGTGGCCCGTATCATCCAGGAACGCTCGCGGGAACTGGCGGTGCTCGAGACCCTCGACAACGGCAAGCCGATCAAAGAGTCCCGAGACGTCGACGTGCCCCTCGCCGCCGCCCACTTCTTCTACTACGCCGGCTGGGCGGACAAGCTCGCCTACGCCGGCTTCGGGCCCCACCCGGCGCCCCTCGGGGTCGCCGGCCAGGTCATCCCCTGGAACTTCCCCCTCCTCATGGCGGCCTGGAAGCTCGCCCCGGCGCTCGCTACGGGCAACACCTGCGTGCTGAAGCCGGCCGAGACGACGCCGCTCTCGGCCCTCCTGCTGGCCGAGATCCTCCAGCAGGCCGAGCTGCCCCCGGGCGTGGTCAACATCGTTTCGGGCGACGGGGGCACGGGAGCGGCCCTGGTCGCCCATCCCGGCCTCGACAAGGTGGCCTTCACCGGCTCGACCGAAGTCGGCAAGCAGATCCAGCGCAGCCTGGCCGGGACGGGCAGGCGACTGACGCTGGAGCTCGGAGGCAAGGCGGCCAACATCGTCTTCGACGACGCGCCCCTCTCCCAGGCGGTCGAAGGGATCGTGAACGGCATCTTCTTCAACCAGGGCCAGGTCTGCTGCGCCGGGTCGCGCCTGCTCGTCCAGGAGCCGATAGCCGAGGGGGTTGTCGAGGCCCTGAAGCGGCGGCTCGAGACGCTGCGCCTGGGGGACCCGCTCGACAAGAACACCGACATCGGCGCCATCAACTCCTCCATGCAGCTGGACAAGATCCGCCGGCTCGCCGCGTCGGGCGAGGACGAGGGGGCGCAGCGCTGGTCGCCTTCTTGCACCCTGCCCGAACGTGGCTACTGGTTCCCCCCGACGCTTTTCACCGGAGTGGTCCCGGCTCAGCGGATCGCCCGGGAAGAGATCTTCGGCCCTGTGCTCTCCGTGCTCACTTTCCGCACGCCCGAGGAGGCGGTCGAGAAGGCCAACAACACCACCTACGGGCTGTCCGCCGGGGTCTGGACGGAGAAGGGGAGCCGCATCCTCCATATGGCGGCCCGCCTGCGCGCCGGGGTGGTCTGGGCCAACACCTTCAACCGCTTTGACCCAGCCAGCCCGTTCGGGGGCTACCGCGAGTCCGGGTTCGGCCGTGAGGGCGGCCGTCACGGTCTCGAGGCCTATCTCGAAGGCTCCTTCGATGCTTGAGGGCCCGGTGCCTGAGGGCCCGGTGCCTGAGAGCCCGGTGCCTGAGAGCCCGGTGCCCGGGGGCCGTCTGACCGTACGCAAAACGTACAAATTGTACATCGGCGGGGCCTTCCCGCGCTCGGAGTCCGGACGTTCCTACCTGGTCTGCACCCCGGCGGGGCAGGCCCTGGCCAACGCCGCCCTCGCCTCGCGCAAGGACCTGCGCGACGCGGTCGTGGCGGCGCGCCAGGCTCAGCCGGGCTGGGCCAGGGCGACCGCCTACCTGCGCGGCCAGGTCCTCTACCGGGTGGCCGAGATGATGGAGGGCCGGCACGCACAGTTCGTCGAGGCGCTCGTGGCCGGCGAAGGGCTGACGGCCGTGGCCGCCTCCGCGGTGGTGGACGGCTCGGTCGACCGCCTGGTCTGGTACGCGGGCTGGTCGGACAAGTTCGCCCAGGTGGCGGGCTCGTCCAACCCCGTGGCCGGGCCCTACTTCAACTTCTCGGTGCCCGAGCCCACGGGGGTCGTCGGGGTGCTCGCTCCTCAGAGCTCATCGCTCCTCGGGCTGGTGAGCGTGATCGCCCCGGTGGTCACGACCGGGAACGCAGCCGTGGTGATCGCCAGTGAGGCCTGCCCGCTACCGGCCCTGGAGCTGGCCGAGGTACTGGCGACCTCGGACCTCCCCGACGGGGTGGTCAACATCCTCACCGGGCGCACCTCGGAGCTGGCGCCGGTGCTGGCCGCCCACCGGGACGTCGACGCCCTCGACCTCGCCGGGACGCCCGAAGCGCTCGAGGCCGAGCTCGAGGCGGCGGCGGCGGATAACGTCAAGCGGGCCCTGCGCCGTCAGCCGGCCGCCCCGGACTGGGCTGCCGGACCGAGCCCGGCCCGGATGCTCTTTTTCACCGAGATCAAGACCGTCTGGCACCCCATCGGCGTCTGAGCGCCGGACAGGTCCAGGCCGAACGGCCCGAGGAGGCTGGCAAAGTTGGGCATACAGGTCGTAGACCACCCCCTGGCGAAAGCCCTGCTCGCCGCCCTGCGCGACCGAGGCACACCGCCCCCGCTGTTCCGCCTGCTGGCCAAGCGGCTGGCGCTCGTGCTTTGCCTGGAGGCGACCAGGGCCGTGCCCACCGTCCGGATGGAGGTGGAGACGCCCCTGGGCATGACGACGGGCGCCCGGTTGGCCAAGCCGCTGGTCGCCGTGCCGGTGCTGCGGGCCGGGCTCGGGATGCTCGAGGCGGTGACCGAGCTCTTTCCCGAGGTGACCGTCGGCTACGTCGGCCTCGAGCGTGACCACGCCACCTTCGAGCCCTCCCTCTACTACTCCAAGCTGCCCCCGCTGGAGGGACGAGCGGTACTGCTGCTCGATCCCATGCTCGCCACTGGCGCCTCCGCCGCCGCCGCCTGCCACGCCCTCGAGGAAGCCGGGGCCGAGGAGATCACCCTCCTTTCGGTGGTGTCGGCGCCCGAGGGCATCGCCCACCTTCAGCTTCTCCACCCCGAAGTCAGCATCGTCACGGCCTCGATCGATGACGGCCTCAACCAGCACGCTTACATCGTCCCCGGGCTGGGCGATTTCGGGGACCGGCTTTTCGGCACCGTATAGGCTTTTCGGCACCGTATAGGCTTTTCGGTACAATTTACAGCCCAGGGGCGGTGGACGCCCGAGCCGCTGGTCGCCTTAGCCGCCGTAGGCGACGGCGATCCGGGCGCCCAGGCGCACATTGCCTCTCACGGCGGCCAGGTTGGCTTCAAGGGCGGCCCCGTCCGTGGCCCTCACAAGCGCCGCCAACAGGTAGGGCGTGAGCCGTTGGCCGGTGACGCCCTCCCTTTCGGCGCCGGCCAAGGCCTCGGCCAGGGCCCGGTCGTGCAGCTCGGGGTCCAGCTGCTCGGCCTCGGGCACCGGGTTGGCCACGAGCAGCGCCGATTCCGCGCCGAGCGCGTCCTGGTGGTGCATGATCCTGGCCACCTCGGCCGGCGTGTGGACCGTCCAGTCAAGCGGGCGCCCGGAGCTGTGGAGGTAGAAGCCGGGGAAGGTGGCCGTACCGAAGCCGACCACGGTCACGCTCAGGCTCTCCAAGCGCTCCAGGGTGGCCGGGACATCGAGGATGGACTTCACCCCGGCCGAGACCACCGTGACCCGGGTGTGGCTCAGCACGCCGAGGTCCGCCGACTCGTCGAAGGTCTCGGCGAACCCCCGGTGCACGCCGCCCAGGCCGCCGGTGGCGAAGACCCGGATGCCGGCGGCGGCGGCCAGCCAGGCCGTGGCGGACACGGTCGTCGCCCCGCTCGCTCCCTGGGCCAGGGCCACGGGGAGGTCGCGAGCCCCGAGCTTGCGCAGAGAAGGGTCCTCGGCCACCCGGGCCAGGTCGTCCGGGCCCAGCCCAATGCGGGGGGCGCCGTCCAGGACGGCGACGGTGGCGGGGCAGGCCCCCTCCTGGCGGACGACGGCCTCCAGCTCCCGGGCTACTTCCAGGTTGCGGGGCCGGGGCAGGCCGTGGGCGATGATGGTCGACTCCAGGGCGACGAGCGGTTCACCCTGGCGTAGCGCCTGCGCCACTTCAGGGCTCAGCTCTAGCCCCCCCCGCCCCCCGGGTGGCGCGCTCATGAGCCGCCGGTCACGACGGCGGCGACTTCCTGGCGGAGCTCTTCGAGCCGGGCCCTCGCCCCCCGCCTGGCCTCGCCCAGGTCCTCAGGCGCGCAGGGGCCGGTCGTGGCCTCCAGGTAGGCCTTGAGCTTGGGCTCGGTACCGCTCGGCCGCAGCACCACTCGCCCCGCCCCACCGAGGTGCAGCACGAGCACGTCCGAGGGGGGCAGCTCGTCATCCCCTTTGGCCAGGTCACGTACCCCGGTCACCTCTAAGCCGGCCAGGCGGCCGGGCGGGGACGCCCGCAACCGGGCCATGAGGGCGCTGAGGACGTCGGGGGCATCGCTCCCCGCCAGGCGTACCGACCACTGGCCGGTGGTGTGCACGCCCAGGCGGCATTCGAGCTCGTCCAGCCGGTCGACCAGCGAGCGCCCCTGGTCCTGGGCCCGGGCGGCCATATCGGCCACCACCAGGCCGGCGGACAGGCCGTCCTTGTCGGCCACGGCGTTGGTGACGGCGTAACCGAGGGCTTCCTCGTACCCGAACAGCAGGCGGTGGCCGGGGCGGCGCTGAGCCGCCCGGGCGATCCACTTGAACCCCGTCAGCGTCTCCACATAGGCGACCCCGGTCTGCGCCGCCAGGGCGGAGAGCATGGAGGAAGAGACCACCGTGGTCGCCACCAGGCGGTCGGCGCCGGCCGTGGTCGAGATGAGGTGGTCGGCGATCAGCACCCCGAGCTCGTCTCCTGACAGCACCCGGAAGCCCGTTCCGCCCCGGTCGGGCACGGCGACGGCCAGACGGTCGGCATCGGGGTCGTTGGCCAGCAGGAGGTCCGCGCCCAAGCGCCCGGCCTCGGCCAGGGCCAGGTCGAGCACCCCGGGCTCCTCGGGGTTGGGGAAGGGTGCGGTCGGGAAGTCCGGGTCGGGTTGGGCTTGAGCCGCTACCAGCGCGGGACGGGCGAAGCCCGCCTCTTCGAGGAGCTCGGGCAGCACGGCCCCGCCCACACCGTGGACAGGCGTGTACACCATGCGCAGCCGGCGGGGCCGGGTGGGACCGACCACGGCCAGCACCGCCCGGCGGTACGCAGCCAGCAGTTCGGCCTCGTCGAGCTCGACCAGGCGGTCGGCGAACGGGCCTTCAAGGCACGGGCCGAGGGGCATGGCGGCCTTCGAGGCGGCGGCGGCGATGGCGGCGTCGTACGGCGGGAACACCAGGGCGCCGTCGCCGAGATAGACCTTGTAGCCGTTGTCGGGCGCCGGGTTGTGGCTGGCGGTGACCATGACCCCAGCCGCCGCCTCCAGGTGGCGCACGGCGAAGGCCGTGACCGGGGTGGGCAGGGCACTGCGGAAGTGCCACGCCCGCAGGCCGCCGGCCGCCACCACTCTGGCTGCATCGGCGGCGAGCTCGGCCGAGCGGTGCCGGGCGTCATGACCGACGACGACGCCGGCCTTGCCCAGGTCGCGGAGGTAGCTGACCAGGCCGGCGGTCGTCCGGCGGACGACCGCCGGGTTGACCCGCCCCGGCCCGGCCCCGAGCGGGCCGCGCAGCCCCGCCGTGCCGAAGGCCAACGGGTGGTCGAAGCGGTCCCGCAGGCCCCCCTCGTCCCCCTGCGCCAGCAGGGCTTCCAGCTCGGCCCGCGACCCCGGGTCGGGGTCTTCGGCCACCCATGCGCTTACGCGGGCCACGAGCTCTGCGGGCAGCACGCCGCCTTGGGTGCCCTGTCGCGTTTCGCGGCTCATGGCCGGGACAGCAATGGCAGCAGGGCGGCGAGGAGCCGGCCGAGGAGCGGTACGGCGGCCGTACCGGCAGCGAGCACGTCGGCGTGGTCGAGTGGCTCGGGCGAGACCCCGGCGGCAAGGTTGGTCACGAGAGAGAGCCCGAGGACCGAGGCGTCGAGGTGGCGCGCCGCGATCGCCTCGAGGGCGGTCGACATGCCGACCAGGTCGGCACCCGCCGCCCGCAGCATGGCGATCTCAGCCGGCGTTTCGTAATG